>JANPGU010000321.1:0-49820 GCA_031424095.1 Gammaproteobacteria bacterium | reverse complement strand
TCGGTGCCGTCGACCTTCGGTTGTTCGGTGATGAAGGGGGCTTCGCGATGGCTGGAGGCCATCACCGGCGTGGTCAGGGGCAGCAGACCAAGTGCGGCGAGCAGGGCGCCGCGATAATGCGCGGCCTGCGGCGCGCTCATTGTGCTTTTCATTGGGATTCCTTGTTTCGGGTGGTAAATCGAGTTGAACACTTTCAACTTACGGACCTTCCCTGCGTCCGGATGCAGGCCAGAGACGAATCATTTGTAGGCGCGAAGCTAATCATCGTTTTCAAATGGAGTTTGAATCCGGATCGATTCCTGTTACGTATAGAGGACATGGATCAAGGTCGCGCGCATCCGCTGGACAACCAGGAGCTGGAACTGCTGCTGCAGCGTTGTGCGGCGCGGGATCGCGCTGCCCTGCAGCTGTTGTATACGCGTTGTGCCCCGCAGCTTCTGGCCGTGCTGATGCGCATGCTGGGCACCCGGGCCGCAGCCGAAGACGTGCTCCAGGATGCCTTCATCCGCATCTGGGAAAAGGCAGCGCAATACGACCAGATCCAGGGCCGCGCCCTTTCCTGGATGGTCGCCATCGCCCGCAACCGCGCCATCGACGTGCAGCGCGGTGGGCGTCCCACTGTGGTGCTCGAGGCGGCAGATCTGGCCGGCGCAGAACAACTGCGCGTGGTTGGGCCGGCGGATGGCGCGGAGTTCAGTGCCACCTATCAAACCCTGCAGCACTGCATGGACCTGCTGGCCGCCGCACAGCGGCAGTGCCTGCTGCTCGCCTACCAGGGCGGATTGACCCATGAGCGGATCGCACAATCAGTGGGGCAGCCCCTCGGCACGGTGAAAAGCTGGGTGCGGCGCGGCCTGCAATCCCTGCGCAGTTGCATGGAATCATGAATTACAGCCGTCCCGACCTGCTCGAGCAGTTGGCCGCCTCGCATGTACTGGGTGTGATGCGCCGGGGCGCGCGCGCGCGGTTTGAGCGGCTCTGCCAGGCGCTGCCAATTGCGCAGCTGGCGCGGCAACGATGGGAAGACCGGCTGTTGCCGCTGGCGTTGGCGCTGACACCCGTCGCGCCATCTGCCGGGTGCTGGCAGCGCATCCAGCAGCGGCTCGGTGCGCAACCGCATCGCAAGGGTTTGGGCTGGTGGTCTGCTGCAGCTGCCGCGAGCCTGGTTGCATTGCTGCTCGTGGGACGTCTCACCATCTGGAGCGAACCCGACTGGCAGGACAGGGCCGTGCTCGCCACTGCCGATGCGCCGCCCGCCTGGCGCCTGGAGAGCACCGCGGACTTCGGCGAGATATCGGTACGCAGCCTCAATGTTCCCGCACTGCCGGCTGATCGCATTCATGAGCTCTGGATCCTGCCGGTCAATGGCGGCAATCCGGTGTCGCTGGGCCTGTTGCCGGCAAGCGGCGATATCCGTCGCAAGCTGACTGCCGCGCAGCAGTCGCTGCTGGCGGCCGCTGCCCAGGTGGCAGTGAGTGTGGAACCGACCGGTGGATCGCCAACCGGCGTTCCGACCGGCCCGGTGATTATTGTTGCGGAGGTGCGTCGCCCGATCTGAAAAATGAGCGCAGACGGGAATGACGTACAATTCCCCGCGCAAGAAAGAACCAGCAGGTGGGCCCATGCAGCGTCTTCTCCGTGCGCTTTCCGTATTGAGCCCGCGCCTGCGACTGGGCCTCGCGGGCCTGCTGTGGGCGGCCACGCAACTCGCCTGTTCGCAGCAGTTTCCGGATCCACTGCGCTTCGAGTCGGCGATTGCCGAGTTCGAACAGCAGGACAAGTTGAACCGACCGCCGGAGGGGGCGATTGTCCTGACGGGCAGTTCCAGCATCGCGCGCTGGAACAATCAGGCCAAGGCCGCACTGGCGCCGCTGACGGTGATTCCGCGCGGCTTCGGCGGCAGCGTCATGCACGACCTGCTGGTCAATCTCGATCGCGTGGCGCTGGTCTACAAGCCGCGCGCCATCCTGATCTACGAAGGCGACAACGATACGGGCGCCGATCCGCCTATCACCAATGATGCGATCCTGAACGACCTGCGGCAGATCATCGCGCGCGTGCACGAGAAGTTGCCGCAGACGCGGATCTATCTCCTCGCCATCAAGCCCAGCGTGCTGCGCCGTGCGCGATGGGCGGTAGCGCAGCAGGTGAGCGCAGGCTACAAGGAGATCGCCGACAAGGATCCGCTGGTGTACTACGTTGACGTGGCAACGCCGTTCCTGAACAAGGATGGCCAGGTGATGACCGACATCTTCGTTGCCGACAATCTGCATCTGAACGACAAGGGCAATGCCATCTGGGGCGCAACCATCAAGGCGGCGCTGATGCCGCTGGAAGCGGGAGCCGAGTAGCAATCTGCGCGCGGCTCAGTTGCGCAGCTCCGCGGTGAGTGCGCTGAGCACCGATGCAGTGTCGGGGCGCAGTCCGCGCCACAGGTAGAATGATTCCGCTGCCTGTTCCACCAGCATTCCCAGGCCCATAATGGCGCGCGAACAACCACGCTGCAGTGCCCAGCGCGTGAATGGCGTTTCATCGCGACCGTAATACATGTCGTAGCAGATGCTGCGGGTGTTGACGATGCCAGGCGGCAGCGCGGGCAGTTCGCCGACCAGGCTCGCAGCCGTGGCATTGATCACGAGGTCATAGGGATCGTTGCCAAGATCCTGATAGCCGATGGCGTTCAATCGTCCCATGTCGCTGAACTGCTCGGCCAGTTCGCGGGCGCGGATGAGATTGCGATTGACGATGGTCATCACGCTGGGCTTGAGGCCGAGCAGCGGCGCCAGCGCACCCCGCGCAGCGCCACCGGCACCGAGCAGCAGCACGCGGCGACCGGCGATGTTGATGCGGTGGTTGTTGAGCAGGTCGCGTGCGAGACCGGCACCGTCGGTGTTGTCGCCGAGGATCCTGCCGCCATCACGCAGTGCCAGCGTGTTTACCGCGCCGGCGCGCTGCGCGCGCGGCGTGAGCTCATCGGCCAGCGTGAATGCCGCTTCCTTGTGTGGAACGGTGACATTGAGCCCCTTGCCACCGTCGAGAAATTGCCGCACCGTGGACTCGAACTTCCCGGCCGTGGCATCGATGGTGGTGTATGTCAGCGACTGGCGCGTCTGTGCGGCAAAACGGGTGTGAATGAACGGTGACCGGCTCTGACTGACAGGATGGCCGATGACCGCATAGCGATCGGGGTTACTCACGGATAAGCCACTTTACCAGGCTGCCGGAGGTGCCACCGAGCAGGGTGTGCAGCTCGGGCTGCCATTCGCTGGCGGCGGTATCGAACTGCCAGGGTGGGTTCACGACCATCACGCCGGAGCCATTCAGACCGGCGGTGTGATCGGGTGAACGCACGCACAATTCTATGCATAGAGTGGGGCGGGCAATGCCGCGGATCACGCGCGCCAGCCACAGGTCGGTGTCGTACTGCTTCTTGATGGGATACCACACCGCAAACACGCCGGTTTCAAAGCGGGTGAGTCCCTGCAGCAGCGCGACCGAGATCTGCTGCTCTTCATTGGCCGCTTCGTAGGGCGGATCGATGAGCGTGAGTCCGCGGCGCAGCTGCGGCGGCAGCTGGGCGCGGATCTCGTGGTAACCATCGCCCTGCGTCACGCGCGGGATGGGTGGGATCAGGCCAGCGCTGTGGTCGAGCATGCGCTGCAGGGCGCGCGAAGTCTGGGCGTGAGTCTCGACGCACAGGATCTGGTCGACCGCGCGCAGCTGGGTGGCAGCCAGCAGCGGGGAGCCGGGGTAGAGGCTGCGCTTGTTGCCGTGATCACGGCGGATGCGGTCGATGGCGTCGACGTAGTCGCGGATGGCGGGGTGGGCGGTGCCGCCGCCCTGCGCCAGCGTCCGTTCAAGGAGGCTGATTCCGGCCTCACTTTCACCTCCCTGTCTGGATTCCTCGCCCGCCAGGTCATACAGACCTTCACCGGCATGGGTGTCGAGATAGAGGAAGCCTTTCGCCTTCCGCTGCATGGCCTTGATCAGTTGCAGCAATGCGATGTGCTTATGCACGTCCGCAAAGTTACCGGCATGGAAAGCGTGTTTGTACTGCATTTTCCCGCGGATTCTAACAGCCGCAGCTTTATCCACTGGACTAACGCAAACCGGCTGTAACCACTTGATAACCGCTCTGCGACTGACCAGCTAACCAGGTGGCAGCCACCCTTGCCGCACGAAAATTGATCATTGGCAGGAGCATTCAGCGTGAAATTGCATAAGTTGCTGGTGGCAGGAATTGTGACGGCCGTGTTACCCGCTGGGTACGTGCTGGCGCAGGACGCCACCGTTGCCGCGTCGGTGTTCGCGGCGGGGTGTCCGCGGCGGTTGCCGCCGCAGCGGCGACCACAGATGAACTGGCGACGGTGACGGTCACGGCGCGCGCGCTTCGCTGACCGCGTTTGCACAGCGCAACATCGGCGACGTGTTCATCTCGTGGGAGAACGGCGCTTTCCTCGCGCTGAAGGAATTCGGCGCCGACAAGTACGAAGTCGTGATTCCCTCGATCAGCATTCTGGCCGAGCCTTCGGTTGCCGTGGTCGACAAGGTAGTGTTGCGGCATAACACCAAGGCCATTGCCGAGGAATACCTGAAATACCTCTAAACCAGGGAGAGTCAGGAAATCGTTGCGCGTAATTACTACCGCCCGCGCGACGCGCAGGTGGCCGCCAAGTACGCTAACGTGTTCCCGAAGATCACGCTGACGACCATCAAGGACTTCGGTGGCTGGAGCAAGGCGCAGGCGACGCACTTAGGTACAACTTTCCCGGGCTGCTGGCGCCGCATCTGTCGCACCGCGTCGTGGACAAGGCACGCGCAGCGAGCGCGCAGTCGGAGACGGACGAAGTGTTCGAAGAGAACGATCTGCCAGTTTGCCAGCCGCTCGCGCCAAAATCTGCCAATACAAAAAAAGCGGCCCACCGTGGGTGGGCCGCGAGGCTAGCTGAATGCTTGGGGGTATGTCAGCGATTCAGCGGAAACTGGTGGCCTCTCAGAGCAAGAACGCGGGAGCAGTTGATCCGGGAGGAGCTGTCGGGACTGCGTCGCAATCCTGAGGGCCGGAATGCAGATTAGCGTTCGAAGATGACAGGTAGAAGAAACAGCCTGGATCCCCTACATGTCGACTCCGGCATCAGCCGCAGAGAAGCTGCGGGCGAACGTGGACAATATTCTGCAGCGCCATTACCTTGGTACGGTCACCACGGCCACCAATACTGCGAAGTGCATGCCATGAATATCGGTTGCGCATCACTGGCTGTAGCCGCATTGCTGGCGACTGCCGGCTGCACCTTACCAGTCAAGACGTTGCATGAGCGTCTGCTGGTGCTCGATACACATCTGGATACGCCCTCGCTGTTTGGTCTGGCCGGCTGGGATTTCGCTGAACGGCATCGCGTGGAGGAAGATGGTTCGCAGCTGGACATTCCACGCATGATCGAGGGCGGGCTGGATGGTGGGTTCTTTGCTACTTACATCCCGCAGGGTGAGCTGACAGAGGCAGGGCGCGCCGCCGCGCGCGCCGCCGCGCACATCCGACTCGATGAGATCTACGCGATGCTGAAGCAGCACGGCGACCTTGCCGAAATCGCGCTCACGCCCGCGGATGCGCGCCGAATCACCACGAGCAGCAAGCGCGTGGTGTTCCTCAGCATGGAGAATGGCTATCCGGTGGGCAATCACCCGGAGCAACTGGCAGAGTTCCATGCGCGTGGTGTACGCATGGCCGGACCCGTGCACTTCCGCAACAATGATCTGGGAACTTCCAGCACGGATGTGCCGCGCACCGATTTCCCGGGGCTGACGCCTGTGGGACGCGAGTGGCTACGGCAGGCCAACCGGCTCGGTATATTGGTTGATGCCTCGCACGCTTCCGATGCGGTGCTGGATGACCTGCTGGAATTTTCCACGCGACCCATCGTGTTGTCCCATTCCGGTGCAAGGGCGGTGTTCGCGCATTCGCGCAACGTGGACGATGAGCATCTGCGGCGCATTGCGGCCAGGGGCGGCGTGATCCAGGTTTCCGCCTATGCAGATTACATGGTGGCGCGCCCTTCGAATCCCGAACGCAGTGCCGGGATTGCGACGGTGCGGCAATGGCTGTCAGGCCAACGTACGGCCGCCGCGCGCCGCGAACAGACGCGGCGACTCGCCGCAGTGGAACGCCAGTGGCCATTGCCACAGGCCACCTACGACCAGTTCGTGGCGCATCTGCTGCATGTGATCCAGGTCGCAGGTGTGAAGCACGCCGGTGTCGGTATCGACTTCGATGGCGGCGGCGGTGTGGCCGGCTTCAGAGATGCCACAGCCTATCCGCAGATCACAGCAAGCCTGCGCAAGGCCGGTCTTTCAGACAGGGAGATCGGCGACGTGTGGAGCGGCAATATTCTGCGGATACTGGCGGCCGCGCAGAATCCCTAGCGGGCCGCCTATGCCTGTATGATCGTTGGCAAGACCCACGCGAACCCGCAGCCTTCAGGAGAATGCAAATGACGCAGCAGCAGATACAGCCGGTGGCCGCTACACAGATCGATCAACGCGTCTATGACCTCTATGACGAGTACTGCCATGGCCACATAGACCGGCGTGAGTTTCTGGCCAAGGCGCGTGCGCTGGTCATTGGCGGCGTATCGGCGTTGGCGATGGCGCAGGCGCTGTTCCCGCGCTATGCCGAGGCTGAGGAGATTTCGTTTACCGACACGCGCATCAAGGCGCATTACGTGGACTACCCTTCACCCGGCGGCAACTCCGGCAAGATGCGCGGCTATCTGGTACAGCCGACCGGCGCGGGTCCTTTTCCGGCCGTGCTCGTGATCCACGAGAATCGCGGCCTGAATCCATACGTCGAAGACGTTGCACGGCGCGCAGCCGTGGCCGGATTCCTGGCGCTGGCGCCGGATGGTCTTGCACCTGCGGGCGGCTATCCGGGCAATGACGACGATGGTCGTACGCTGCAGTCGGGTCTGGATCAGGCGAAATTGCGGCAGGACATGATCAACAGCGCCCGATTTCTCAAGACGCATGCGTTGTCGAACAGCAAGCTCGGCGCCACCGGCTTCTGCTGGGGCGGCGGCATGGTCAACAACCTGGCCGTAGCCATCGGTGCTGATCTGAATGCGGGCGTGCCATTCTATGGCGCAGCGCCTGCGGCGGAAGAAGTCGCGAAGATCCGCACGCCGCTGGTGCTGCAATACGCAGGCACCGATGAGCGGATCAACGGCATGTGGCCAGCCTACGAAACCGGACTGAAGGCCGGCAAGGTTGCCTACGAAGCGCATTTCTACGACGGCACGCAGCACGGCTTCCACAACAATTCGACGCCGCGCTACAACCGGAAGGCCGCCGACCTGGCCTGGGAACGCACCGTCGCGCATTTCCGCAAGCATCTCGCCTGATGCCCAGCGCCAGCGGGCTCGCCGCGGCGCAGGGAGATTCCATACAATGCGCGATGTTTCCAGCAGGACGCCGCTCATGAAGATCCGAAATTTCGCTGCCCCGTTTGCCGTGCTCGCGACGCTCGCCGGGGCATCCGTTTCTGCCAGCGCGCAGGAATTCGTGATCAACGACATTGCCGATGTGGTTTCGCACGGCGCGAGCATCACGCTCGTGAAGGATGGCTTCGACGGCACCGAGGGCCCCGTCCCGCAGGAAGATGGCGGTCTGCTGTTCACCGAAAATCGTGCCGGCCGCATTGTGCGGATTGCGCCGGATGGTTCGAGCTCCGTGTGGATGGACAAGACCGGCGGCGCCAATGCGCTGGCCCTGACGCCCAAGGGCGAGGTGGTCGCGACGCTGACGGGTTTGACTCCATCGATCGCCATGCTGACGCCGGGCTCGGAACCGAAGGTGCTGGTAAAGGATTACCAGGGCACGCCCTTCAACAGGCCCAATGACCTGGTCGTGGGCAAGAGTGGCAGCATCTACTTCACCGATCCGGTGAGTCCGGCTGCGCCCGGTGCAGCGCCGCCTGCAACCCCGAAAAGGTCCGCCGTCTATCAGCTCACGCCGAGCGGCGAACTGCTGCGCATCGCCGACGATATCGAAAGGCCCAATGGCATCGCGCTGGGCAAGGATGAGCGCAAGCTGTTTGTCGCGAATACCGCCGGTCAGTGGGTAATCGCCTTTGCGCTGAATCGGGACGGAAAGGTCGGTCGGCGCAGCAACTTCGCGCGCCTGCAGCTGCCGCAGGTTCCACCCGCAACCCAGGGCGCAGCACCGGCCCCACCCCCAGGCTCAGGCGCGGACGGCCTGGCGGTGGATGACAAGAATCGCGTGTACGTGGCGACCACGCTGGGTGTGCAGGTGTTCTCGCCGGATGGCGAACCGCTCGGCATCATCAGCTTCGTGAAGCCACCACAGAACTTGGCATTTGCCGGCCGCAAGAATCGTGCGCAGCTGTTTGTACTGGGACGGGGTTCGGTGTACGTGATCGACACCACCACGCGCGGGCCGCGTCGGCCGGGCAAGTAAGCGCGACTTACTCGGTGACGAGTTTGTAGCCTGAATCCGCGGCGGTCTGCAGCAGCTTCCAGCGCCACCAGCTATCCCACGCCGCGCTCGCGCGCGCCGACATGCATGACGTCATTGCCATGCAATGCGATGCTGCCGTGGTCGATGTCCACCAGGCCCGCGATGGCGCGCAACAGGGTGCTCTTGCCGCTGCCGCTGGGGCCGAGCAGTACGAAGAATTCGCCCTCGGCCACTTCCAGCGAAACGTCGTTGACGACGGGCTGGCCCTGGTATCGCTTGGTAACCTGTTCGAGGGTGATGGACATCCGGTCTGCTCTTGTGAATGCGGGCGGCCCGCGATGCTAGCAATCGCAGGGTATCAGGCCGGTAATGGAGCGGTTATAAAGTGGTTACAGAATGAGGGTGCGGTGGGCTGCACTTGAGACAAGGGAGTGGTCCGGATGCTGGTGGTTGACGGCCTGACCAAGCGCGATGGCGAGCGTATCGCCGTGGGCGTAATCAGCTTTCGCGTGGCGCGCGGCGAATCGGTCGGACTGCTGGGTCCCAATGGCGCCGGCAAGACCAGCACGCTGGCCATGATCTGTGGCATCGCCAAGCCGGACGCCGGCAGCGTTCGCTGGGAAGCAATGGTGACCGCCCCGGATGCCGCTGACCTCAGGAGGCGAGTGGGCTTGGTGCCCAGGACTTGGCCCTGTATGACGAGCTATCCGCCTGGGCGAATTTGCAGTTGTTTGGGGGCCTGTATGGACTGCCAGCGACCCTGCTGCAACAGCGAGCGGAACAAGCGCTGGTCCTCGTGGGACTGGCCGACCGCCGCAAGGACAAGGTGAAAACTTTCAGCGGTGGCATGAAACGCCGGCTGAACATCGCCGGCGCGCTGCTGCACGACCCCGATCTGATCCTGCTGGATGAGCCGACGGTGGGTGTTGATCCCCAGTCCCGCAATGCGATCTTCGAGAACCTGGAAGCCTTGCAGCGGCGCGGCAAGACCCTGCTGTACACCACGCATTACATGGAAGAGGCCGAGCGCCTGTGCGAGCGGGTGGTGATCATGGACCACGGCAAGGTGCTTGCCGATGACCGCGTCGATGCGCTGAAGGCACAGCACGGCAACCTGGAGCAGGCCTTCCTCAAGATGACTGGCCGTGACCTGCGCGACGGCGCGGCGGGCGCAGCGGCATGAATACCACGGCTATCCTCGCCTTGATCCGCAATGACCTCCGCCTGCATCTCATGGACCGGCGCGCGGTGATCGTCGGCATCCTGGTTCCGATCCGCATCGCCGCCTTCTTCGGCTACGTGTTCGGTGGCAATGGCAATCAGGAGCAAGGCAGGCTGCCCGTTGCCGTTGTTGACGAAGACCAGAGCGCAGTATCCCGCGCCATCGTGGCGGACCTGGGCAAGGACGCGATGCTGCAGGTCGCGCCGCTGACGCGCGCAGCGGCGCGCGAGCAGGTTCGCAAAGGCAAGCAGAACGCCGCCGCCATTTTCCCGCAGGGTTTTGGCGAGCAGAGCGTCGCCGCGTTGTTCAGTGCGCAGAACAAGCCGAAGATCGAACTGCTGGTGGATCCCAGCCAGCAGATCAGTGCACGGCTGGTGGAAGGGCTGCTGGCCCAGTACTCGATGAAGCACATTTCCAAAGAGGCGTTCAATGGCGTTACGGGGCAGAAGGCAATGGATAGCTTTCTCGCCGACATCGACGGCATGCAGGTCACGCCGCAGCGCAATGAGCTGAAGTCCTTGCTGCAATCCGCGCGGCGACTGAATACCCTGCGCGACAACGCGCAGGCAGCCGATGCCGCGGCGCCAGGCGGCGGCTTCGAACTCGGCATTCCGTATGAGGTGGCGGCCACGCCCGTGACCTCGGGGGACAACACGCCCTACAACAGTTACGCCCATTCCTTCGCCGGCATGTCCGTGCAGTTCATCCTGTTCGCGGGCATCGATGCAGGCATCGTTCTGTTGCTGACGCGCCAGCGCGGCATCTGGCAGCGCATCCGCTCCGCGCCACTGCGCAAGGGTGAGTTCATCCTGGCGCGCGCGCTCGCCACGCTGGGGCGCAGCGCCGCTGCGACGCGCGGCATCGCCATCATGGCGATGCTGCTGCTGGTGATGCTGGGTGGTGCGTGGGTGCCAGCGTTCGTATTTCCGAAGTGGCTGCAGGACGCATCGTTGTACACGCCAACGCGCTGGGCCGTGGATGGGCTGGATGCCATGACCTGGCGCGGCCTGCCGTTCGCAGATGCCTGGTTGCCGACCGCTGTCCTGTGCGGTTGTGCAATCTTGTTCCTCGCCATCGCAGTGTGGCGATTCCGCTGGGAAGAATAGGCTTGGTTGGCGGAGCCCCGATTGCGATCGAGCAGACGCTGGCGGCGGAGCCCGGGTTCAGTCTTTCCGGCAGTGTGCGTGCCCGCTACGAAGCGCTCGACGGCCAGTTCCGGCCGGGATTCGCGGCGCACGATGACATCCTGCTGCTGCGCGGCGCCGTGCTTGCGCAGTGGACGCGTGGAGCCTGGCGGCTGACCGGCGAATTCATCGACAGTCGCGCCTACGACACCGACGCCGGCAGCGTGCTGTCGGTGGGCGACGTGAACACGCTGGAGCCGATGCAGGCCTTCGTGCAGCGCGAGTTCAGCCGCGGCGAGAGCAATGTGGCCACCGTGCAGATCGGTCGCTTCAGGATGAACTTCGGTTCGCGGCGACTGGCTTCGTCGGGTGAGGACCGCAATTCCACCACGACGTACACCGGGCTGCACGCAGAGATGCACGATGCGCACGGTGCGCAGTGGACGCTGTTCTACACGCTGCCCGAGCAGCGCCGGCCCGACGCTTTCGGCGCATTGCGCGACAACGCCCGGGCGCTCGACCACGCGGGCGGTGACCTGCGTTTCTGGGGCGCAATGGCAGCGCGGCCGGATCTGCTGCCCGGTGGCGTGCTGACCGAGATCGGCTATGCCGGATTGAAGGAAAAAGACACCGCCAAACGTCCGCGCCGCAATCGTGATCTGCAGGATTTCATCCTGCGTGCGATCCGTGAGCCGTCCGCGGGCAGCACCGATCTGGAAGTGGAAGGCATTTACCAGTGGGGCAGCATGCGCCGCACGACGGCGGCAGACGCACCGCGCATCGATGTCAGTGCATTGTTCGTGCATGCCGAAATCGGTCATACCTTTGACCAGCCGTGGCAGCCGCATCTCTCGCTGGAAGCAGATCACGCAAGCGGTGATGGACCTGGCGCGGACTATCAGCGCTTCGACACCTTGTTCGGCTCGCGACGCCAGGATCTGGCGCCGTCGGATATCTACGGCGCGCTGGCACGCAGCAACCTGCAGGCACTCGGCCTGCGGCTGGAAGTCAGGCCATCCGCAGATCTGGAAGCGTTCGGTACCTGGAAGATGCTGTGGGCGGCGAACCGCCATGACACTTTCTCGGCCACCGGCATCGGCGATGCCAGCGGTGCGTCAGGCCGGCGGGCGGGTCAGCAACTCGACGGGCGGGTGCGTTACTGGATCGTGCCGGGAAGCCTGCAGCTGGAGCTGAACGCCACCTGGTTGCTGCGCGGGCCGTTGCTGCGCCATGCGCCGAATGCATCGCCGTATGGCGATACACATTTCCTCGCCGCTTCGGCCACGTACTCGTTCTGATTGATCGGCGCAGTCGCAGGCCGGGGCGACGTGCCCGCCTGCGCTTACTGCAGCTTCGGTGCGGGGGCAGCAGGCTTCTTGCTGGCCGGGACTTTGGCTTTCGGACTTGCCTTCGGGGCCTTGGGTGCAGCCGCCGACTTGGCTTTCGCTTTCGCTTTTGCCTTGGCAGGCGCCTTCGCTTTAGCCTTGGCTTTCGCAGGCGCCGCAGCCTTGGGCACAGCGGCAGCCTTTGCCGGTGCGGCTGCTTTCGCCTTGGCCTTGGCCGGCGCACCACGACGACCAAAGCGACCCCGCGCCGGACGCGGCGGCGCCGCAGCCAGCATCGCGCGGCATTCTTCCAGCGTCAGCGTCTTGGGATCGCGATCCTTCGGGATGCGCGCATTGCGCAGCTTGTCGGTGATGTACGGGCCATAGCGGCCGTTCAGCACCTGGATATCGTCGACCCCGAAGTCAGTGATCATGCGATTGGCATCGGCGACCTTCTTGGCCTCGATGACTTCAATGGCCCGTGCAAGAGTGACCGCGTAGGGATCATCTTCCTTGAGCGATACATACTTGGCGCCGTATTTCACATACGGACCGAATTGACCGATGGCCACCATGACCGGTTCGCCATCAGCCGTCTCACCCAGCTTCTTGGGCAGCTGGAACAGCACCATCGCATCGTTCAGCGTGATGGTGTCCATCTTCTGTCCGGGGCGCAGGCCGGCAAACTTGGGCTTTTCCTCGTCGTCCTTGGTGCCGGCCTGCACGAACGGACCGAAGCGGCCCATGCGCACCGAGACCGGCCGGCCGCTCTCAGGATGGATGCCCAGATCGCGCGACATCGCGACTTCTTCGCGGCTGACGCTGGTCTCGATTTCCTCGACCTGGCCGATGAACGGCTTCCAGAACTTCTCGAGCGGCGTGACCCAGGGCTCTTCGCCGCGCGAGACGGCATCGAGCTCGTCTTCCATGTCGGCTGTGAAGCCGTATTCCACGTACTTGGTGAAGTACTTGGTGAGAAAACGGTTGACGATCTTGCCGATGTCGGTGGCAGTGATGCGGCGCGATTCAATCACCACATACTCGCGATCGCGCAGCGTGGAGATGATCGAGGCATAGGTGGAAGGGCGGCCGATGCCGTGTTCTTCCAGCGCCTTCACCAGCGAAGCTTCGGAGAAGCGTGGCGGCGGCTCGGTGAAATGCTGTTCGCCCTGCAGACTGGTGAGCAGCACGAGGTCGCCCTCCTGCATGGGGGGCAGCACGTGGTCGGTATCGTCGTCGGCCGGCTCGTCGAGACCTTCCTGGTAAACGGCGATATAGCCCGGCTTCACCAGTGTGGAACCATTCGCACGCAACACATGGCCCGTGCCGCGCGCGCCCGCGAGCATGTCGACGGCCACGGTATCGAACACCGCGTGCGCCATCTGGCAGGCGATGGCGCGTTTCCAGATCAGCGCGTAGAGCTTGTACTGATCCGCTTCGATCTTGCCTTCGACCATCTGTGGCGTGATCGCGGCAGAGGTCGGGCGCACGGCTTCATGCGCTTCCTGCGCGTTCTTCGACTTGGTCTTGAAAACGCGCGGCGCTTCCGCCAGGCCTTCCTTGCCGTACAGTTTCTCGATCGTGATGCGGATTTCCTGCACGGCCTCGTTGGCCAGCGACACGGAATCGGTACGCATGTAGGTGATGAGGCCCACTGCGCCTTCGCCGAAATCCACACCTTCATACAGCTGCTGCGCCAGGCGCATGGTGCGCTGGGCCGAGAAACCCAGCTTGCGCGAGGCTTCCTGCTGGAGGGTCGACGTGGTGAACGGTGGCGCCGGATTGCGCTTGCGCTGCTTGCGGTCGATGGTGTCGACCGTGAGCTTGCCGTCAGCGGCCTTGTTGAGCGCGGCCTCGACGTCGCGCGCGCTGCCTTCGTTGATGAAACTGAACTGCTCCACCTTCCTGCCCGCGTATTCGACCAGCTTCAGCGGGAAGCGCACATCGCTGTGCTCGCCCTCGGCATCGATGGTCCAGTATTCCTGCGGCACGAAGGCGTCGATGGCTTCGTCGCGCTCGCAGATCATGCGCAGCGCCGGGCTCTGCACGCGACCGGCGGAGAGTCCCTGCCGCACCTTTTTCCACAGCAGCGGCGAAAGATTGAATCCGACCAGATAGTCGAGCGCACGCCGCGCCTGCTGCGCATTGACCAGATCCATCGACAGCCCGCGCGGACTGTCGACCGCGGCGCGGATCGCGTTCTTGGTGATCTCGTAGAACGCGACGCGATGGACGGTCTTGTCCTTCAGATCGCCGCGCTCTTTCAGCAATTCGAACAGATGCCAGGAAATGGCCTCGCCTTCGCGGTCAGGGTCAGTCGCGAGATACAGCGATGACGCTTTCTTCAGCGCCTTGGAGATGGCTTCAACGTGCTTCTCGTTGCGCTCGATCACCCGGTATTTCATGGCAAAGCCATTCACGGGATCGACCGCGCCTTCCTTCGGCACCAGGTCGCGCACGAGGCCAAACGAGGCCAGCACCTCGAAATCCTTGCCGAGGTACTTCTTGATGGTCTTCGCCTTGGCCGGCGATTCGACGATGACGAGGTTGCTCAATGCGCGGCGCTCGTCTCGGGATCGAACACCAGTGTTTCCATGCGCGCGCAGGCCTGTTCCTGCCCCGGCTGGCTCGACAACACCATCAGCACGATCCAGCGCACCTGCTCGAGATTGAGGTCTTCGACGTCCAGCGCCAGCAGCCGGTCGATGACCAGCTCGCGTTGCGTGGGGCTGAGGATGTCGGCCTCTTCGAGCGACAGCAGCAGGCCGCGGCAATCCACCGAGAGACGCTTGAGCTCCATGGTCGAATACACCCGCAGCGACGGGCGCTTGCGCGGCGTGCCGTCGCTGCCTTCCAGCGCGCCGGGCAGCGGCGCGCGGCTGCGCTCGCCGGCCAGATCCGCCAGCCAGTCCAGCGCCCGCTCCACATTCGCTTCGGCAAAGCCGGCGCTTTCCAGGTCGCGCGCCAGCGCTTCGCGCTCCGGCACCTCGGGCGCCTCGTCGAACATGTAGCGGTCGAATACGTAGAGAAGGATGTCGAGGACGGTGCCGTTCATTATTCAGCTAACGCGGTTATATAGAGCGCCGGGCAGGATTTCGACCCGGCCATCAAGTTCGAGGATCAACATCATGGAGGCCACTACGCCTGCCGCAAAGTCCGTTCTGTCGACCAGATCGTTGATGCTGGCAGGTTCGAAGCCGAGCGCATCTAACAGCATTTCGTAATCCTTGTCCAACCGTTGGGGCCTGTGCAGGCCTTGCCGCTGCATCTCAACCCTTTGATTGGATTGATCTTTCAGTAACCGGGATATGCTGATCTCCGTCAGGATATCGGTGGCATCGCAGAGCAGATGGGCGCCCTCGCGCAGCAGTTCCAGGCATCCTGCGGCCAGCGGGTTCAGCGGCGACCCCGGCACGGCAAACAGCTCCCGGCCCTGGTCCAGCGCCCGCCGCGCCGTGATCAGCGAGCCACTGCCGGCCGCAGCTTCGATGACAGCCACCCCGCAGGCGAGCCCCGAGATGATGCGGTTGCGGCGCGGAAAGTGGTGCGGCAGGGCGGGGCTGCCGGGCGCGAATTCCGACACCAGCGCACCCTGTGCGCGGATGCGCTCGAACAGTGACCGGTGCTGCGGCGGATAACATTGATCGAGCCCGGTGCCGCAGACCGCGATGGTCCTGCCCCCACAGCGCAGCGCCGCCTCGTGCGCGGCGGCGTCGATGCCACGTGCCAGACCGCTGGTGATCACCAGCCCCGCGGCACAAAGCGGCGCTGCAATTTCCGCGGCAAAACGCCGGCCGGCAGCGGTGGGATGACGGCTGCCGACGATGGCCAGCTGCGGTCGGGCCAGCAATCCGACATCGCCCAGCACATAGAGCGCAGGCGGCGCATCGGGCAGGTCCGCAAGCGGCCGCGGATACCCGGCCGCCGTGAATGGCAGCAGACACGCACCGGATTCCTCCAGCCATTGCAGGTCGCGCAGCACCGCCGTGCCGGGCGGCCGCACCACATGCAGCGCCGCCGCTTCGCTGAATCCCAGTGCCCGCAGCGTCGCCATCGAATGCTGCGTCATCGCCACTGCATCGGGGCATTCCGTCAGCGCGGCGCGGAGTGTGTTGAAGCCCAGGCCGGGCGCCCGCAGCAGGGTAATCCAGGCGAGATCGTGGGCTTTGCGGTCATGCATTCACCGCAGCCTAAACGCGAAAGGCCCGCTATTAAGCGGGCCCTTCTGCTGCGTTTGTTACAAAACAGGTCTTAATCAGGGCGTTCGCACGCGATCCGTGACATGCACCGGAACAGTGGTATTCACCACCAGGCCGTAGCTCATCTGCTCATAGGTCTTGAAGATCAGCAGCGTGCCGGCCCGTTCGTCGGGCAGCTGGATCTTCTTGCCGATGCACCACGCGAGGCTGGAACGCTTGCAGGCCGTATCCGCAACCTTCTCGCCTTTCTCGTCGATCGCCAGCACATGGCCGGATTCCAGACCATGCCGCGTGCCGCGATTCACAGCCACCACCTGGTAAGTGCCGATCAGTGCCACGCCATCGACCACCGCCATGATCTGGCCGCTGAAGCCGGCCGGCGCCGAACGCGGCAGGATGTCCGTGCTGACGCTCAGCAGATCTTCGGCAAACAGCAGATCACCCGTGGCGGTTTCGCGCGCGGATTCGATCAGCGTGGCGCGACTCAGGTCGGCCACATTGTCGATGCGCGCCGCACCGGTATAGGTGCCCATGAAGCCCAGTACCTTGCCGGTTTCGGGATCCTTCAGTTCGTCGCCGACGCGCACCACCGAGTAGCGGCCCGGACCCGAATCCTGCAGGCCTTTGACGTAGAAATCGTTGCCGGCGCCGGCCACCATGTGGTGGTCGCGCAGGGCGGCCACGCGCGGCGCCTTCTTCAGGTCATCCTTCGAAACGATGCTCGGCTTGCCGAGGAATGCCTTGATGGCATCGAAAGGAATGGTGGCGATTGGCCCTTCCAGCGCGGTGCTGCGTACCAGCGGCTGCACGCGCAGGGCGCTGCCACGGCTCAGGGTCACCTGCGGTTCGCCATTGGCGCCATAGGCCAGCGCGAGCACGTCACCGGGATAGATAAGGTGCGGGTTCTGCACCGACGGATTCACATGCCAGATCTCCGGCCACAGCCAGGGATCGCGCAGATACAGGGCAGAGATGTCCCACAACGTGTCGCCACTCTTCACGGTGTAGCTCAACGGGGCGTTCGGGTTCATGACCAACGGTGCCGAGGAGGTCACGGTGGTCGAGGGTTCAGTACCGGCGCGGGCGATGGCTGCCTCGACAGCATTCTCGGGGGTGCGGTCGGTAACCGGCGCAGGACGGGCCTGCGGCGGCGGGGATGCTTCCGGGGCGGGCTTGCTGCGGGAAAGAAGCTGGCAACCGGACGTCAGGGCCAGCACCGAAAGGCCACCCACTATTCCAAGAAGTGCGCCCGGAGAGCGCCTAACCGCTTGATTCGAGACCATTTCAGCTCCTGTTCCCGTCTGATGTCGCAACATCGTCCACAGCGACCCGCTGCCACACGCTGTTATAAACTCTTTGACCTAAGTCGCCCAAGCAGTCACTTCAGGTTTGAGTACTGCATCACGGCCCACTGGAATATTCCAAGGAGTGGCCGGACATTAGGCGGGACATTAGCAGTATTTTCTTGCGGAGACAGGGCATGGCACGGTTGGCAATTCTCGAATATCCGGATCCGCGACTGCGCACCAAGGCCGCGCCTGTCACCACCTTCGATGCGGCGCTCAGGCAGCAGATCGCCGCCATGTTCGAAACCATGTATGCCGCCCCCGGCATCGGCCTCGCCGCCACACAGGTGGACTGGCATTTCCGCCTGCTGGTCATCGATGTGTCCGAAGGCCAGAACGAACCCCATGTATTCATCAATCCGGAGATCCTCGAGCGCAGCGGCACGGCCACCGGTGAAGAAGGCTGCCTCTCCGTTCCCGGCATCTACGACGATGTGCCGCGCGCGGAGCGCGTGCGCGTGCGCGCGCACGATGCCAGCGGCAAGGTCACCGAGCGCGAGCTCGACGGCATGCTTGCGGTCTGCCTGCAGCACGAGATGGATCACCTCGACGGCAAGCTGTTCGTCGACTACCTCTCCGAGCTGAAGCGGCAGCGCATCCGCAAGAAACTCGACAAGGAGCGGCGCGAGCGCGGTTCCAGTACGCGCACCTCCGCGGCGCGCCAGGGACGCACCTGAAACGCCGGCACATCACTGCCAGGCTGTAGTCATGCAACTGCGCGTGGTTTTTGCGGGCACGCCTGCGTTTGCGCTGCCGCCGCTGGCGGCTTTGCATGCGCAGCACCGGCTCGTGGGTGTGTTGACGCAGCCGGATCGTCCGGCGGGTCGCGGCCGTGTGCTCACGGCAAGTCCCGTGAAACAGGCCGCGCAGCAATTGGGTGTGCCGGTTTTGCAGCCGCAGCGCCTGCGCGGTGCAGTCAACGAGCTCGATGCAACACTGGAATGGCTGCGCAGCCTGCAGCCCGATGTCATCGTCGTCGTGGCCTATGGCCTGATCCTGCCCGCTGCCTTGCTGCAGTTGCCGCGTCTCGGCTGCCTGAACATCCACGCCTCGCTGCTGCCGCGCTGGCGCGGCGCGGCGCCGATCCAGCGCGCGATTCTGGCTGGCGACGGCGAGACCGGCGTCTGCATCATGCAGATGGACGAAGGCCTGGACACCGGCGCCGTGCTGGCCGCAGCACGACTGGCCATCGGCACTGAAACGACCTCCGCGCAGTTGCAGGACCAGCTCGCTGAACTGGGTGCCGCGCAGATCCTGCGCGCCCTGGAGGATTTGAACGAAGGCTGTGCGCGGGCCAGTCTGCAACCATCGCAAGGCGTTACCTATGCTGAAAAACTTGCCAAGGCCGAAGCACGCGTGAACTGGGATCACGACGCAGCACAGATCGATCGGCAGATCCGCGCCTTCAATCCCTGGCCTGTAGCGGAAACCACGCTGGGTGGCGAAGCGGTGAAGCTGTTGCGCAGTCGTGTGCCGGTCCAGGCATCGGCGCGCAGCGTTGCAACGCCGGGTACGGTGGCAGGACTGCACGACGATGCGCTGCAGGTGGCCTGCGGTCGCGGCGTGCTGCAGGTGCTCGAACTGCAGCGCGCGGGCCGCAAGCCGGTCACGGCGCGCGAGTTCATGAATGCGGCACGCCGCGCCGATGGCGCAGCACTGGTGTTCCAGTGAGCGTGCAGCCAAAGCCCGGCTTCGCACCCGGCGCCACGGCGCTGGCCAGCGCCGCGCTGGCACTGGATGCCGTCATCGCGGAAGGCGGCGGCAGCACGGCCGAAGAAGCCCTGCAGCGCGCAGCGCCACGTCCCGAAGATCGCGCCGCCGTGCGCGCCATCCACACCGGCACGCTGCGCTGGTTCCTGCGCCTCGCACCCGCGCTGGATGCATTGCTGAAGCCGGGCCAGAAGATGCACCCGCAGGTGCGCGCCGTGCTGGCCTGCGCGCTGCACCAGGTCGAATACTCACGCGCGCCACCGGCCTCGGTGGTGAACATCGCCGTCGATGCCGTGCGCGTGCTCGGGCAGGGCAGCGCCGCCGGCTTCGTCAATGCATTGCTGCGCCGTTACCTGCGCGAACGCACCACCATTCTGGCGCAGATCGACCAGGGCGAAGCTTCGCGCGTTGCGCATCCGCGCTGGCTGCTGAAGAAGATCCGCTATGCCTGGCCCGATGCGGCCGAGCAGATCATCACCGCCAACAATGAATCGCCACCGATGACACTGCGGGTGAACCTGGGGCGTGGCGCGCGCGCCGCATATCTGGCGACGCTGGCGGAGCAGGGAATCGCGGCGCAGGCCGGCCTCGGCGATGCAGCCGTGGTGCTGGAGCAGCCGATGGAAGTGACCGCTCTGCCCGGCTTTGCGGAAGGCCTGGTCAGCGTGCAGGACGCCGGCGCGCAGCTCGCCGCCGAACTGCTGGATGCGCAGCCCGGTGAACGCGTGCTCGATGCCTGCGCCGCACCGGGTGGCAAGAGCGGCCACATCCTCGAACGCACTCCGGGGCTTGCAGAACTCGTGGCACTGGATGTCGATGCCAGCCGCCTGGATCGCGTGCAGCAGAACCTGTCACGTCTGGGCGTCACGGCAAGACTCATCGCCGCGGATCTGCTCGCCCCTGGCTGGTGGGATGGCCGGCTGTTCGATCGCATCCTGCTCGACGCGCCCTGTTCCGGCACCGGCGTCATCCGCCGACATCCCGACATCAAGCTGCTGCGCAGGCAGGAAGACAGCAATGGCTTCGCAGCCACGCAAGCCGAACTGCTGGCGCGCTGCGCCGGCCTGCTGAAGCCGGGCGGACTCATGGTGTATGCCACCTGTTCAATTCTGATGGCGGAGAACACCGAGGTGGTGGAGCGCTTTCTGCGCGATGCCACCGACTTCCGGCGCATCGGCGCTGACCGCCATGTCCTGCCCACGCCGCGCGCCATGGGGGCGACAGCCATGACCGACGGGTTCTACTATGCACGCCTCAAAAAGGGAGGCGCTGACGCATGAGATGCAGGCTCGGCCTGGTGGCGCTGCTGCTGCTGCCGTTGCTGGCATCGGGCGTGGCGCCTGCGGCCGAGCGCATCGTGGTGCAGTCGGCTTTCGTGAATGTGCGTGGCGGCGTGTTCGAGCTCAATGCGCGCACCATCTTTCCGCTGGATGACGATGTGCGCACCGCGCTCACCGATGGCGCCACGATCAACCTTGACCTGCAGGCCGTGGTCGACAAGCAGCGCCGTTACTGGATGGACGCCACGCTGGTCGACGTGGTGCTGCGGCGTGAGCTCACCTGGAATGCCGTGAGCCAGCGCTTCATCGTGAAGGATGTCGATCGCAACGAACAGGAGTCCTACATCGCACTGGACGAAGCGCTGGTAGCCGCCGGCGTAGTCAGCAGCTGGCCGGTGGTGGTGGAACCGCAGCTGGATCCGGGTGCCACCTATGAAATCCGCGTCCGCGCCGGCATCCGCCGCGGCCGCCTGCCCGACGCGCTGCGCGCGCTGATTTTCTGGTCCGATGGCTGGAACCGCAGCAGCAAGTGGTACTCGTGGATATTGCCCCGCTGAAACGCTGGCGCGGTTACGGTTTCATCGCGATCGGCACGGTCGTCGTGCTGGGCGTGCTGCTGCTGCTGGCACGCAGCGTCGAGAATTCCTCGCAGTTCAGCCGCTGGCAGTTGTGGATCCTTTCCATCAACACGGGCGGCGTCGTGGTGCTGGCGGTGCTGCTGGCGCGCCGCATCCGGCAACTGGTGCGCGATTATCGCAACCATGTTCCGGGTTCCAGGCTCACAGCGAGAACGGTGACCATCTTCGGGGCACTGGTCATCGTGCCGCTGCTGGTGATTTACCTGTTCTCTCTTGAATTCCTCAATCGCGGCATCGACAGCTGGTTCCGCGTGGAGATCAAGCAGGGGCTCAGCGATGCGCTGGTGCTGTCGCGCTCGGCGCTGGACCTGCGCACGCGCGAACAGGGCCAGCGCACCGAGCTGCTGGCCGCCGAACTCAGCGAGCATTCCAGTGCCAGCCTGGCCGCCGCGCTCGACGCCGAGCGGCGCGCCGTGGGCGCGCGCGAGATGATCGTGTTCGGCCGCAACGGCGAAGTGCTGGCCGCCAGCATCGAAGCACGCGAATCGCTGATCAATCCGGAAATCCCGCGCGAAATGCTGATGCAGGTGCGCGACGACCGCCCCTACGTCAGTCTCGAACCATTGGAAGATGGTGGTTATCTCATCTCCACCGCCGCCCCGATCCCCGACGTCGGTCCCGAAGGCCGCCGCCGCTTCCTCGTCGCCCGCCATGTGCTGCCGCGCGAACTTGCGGCACTGGCCAATGCCGTGCAGCACGCCTACGCCAACTATGGCGACCTCGCCTATGCGCGGGAACCGCTGAAATACAGCTTCCGCCTGACACTCACGCTGGTGTTGCTGCTGGCGATGCTGTCGGCCGTGTTCCTCGCGATCCGCTTCGCGCACAAGCTCACGCGGCCGGTGCACGATCTCATCCAGGGCACGCGTGCCGTCGGCAAGGGCGACTTCGACACGCGCGTGCCGCTGCCATCGCATGACGAGATGGGCTTCCTGGTGCAGTCGTTCAATGACATGACCAAGCGCCTGCGACGCGCCAGTGAAGAAACCACGCGCAGCCGGCAACTGGTGGAAGAAGAACGCGAGCGACTGGCCGTGATCCTGGCCGGCCTTTCCACCGGCGTGCTGGTGATCGACCCCAGCCTGAAGCTGCGGCTGGCCAATGCGGCGGCCGATGCCATCCTCGGCGCATCGCTGGCACCCTGGATCGGCACCGAGCTTGCGCTGCTGCCGGAAGATTCGCCCCGCCTCAGCCAGTTCGCGCGTGAACTGACGCGGCGCTTCGGCAGCGACGGCACCGAGTGGCAGGACGAGATCGCGCTCTCGCCCGACCGCGTGCTGCGCTGTGCCTGCGCACCGCTGGCCGATGCCGCTGGCGACGCCGGCCACGTGGTGGTCTTCGATGACATCACCAATCTGCTGCATGCGCAGCGCGACGCAGCATGGGGCGAGGTGGCACGCCGGCTCGCGCACGAAATCAAGAATCCGCTGACACCGATCCAGCTCGCCGCCGAGCGCCTGCGGCGGCGGCTGCAGGGCAAGCTGGGCGCCGAAGATGCCGACGTGCTGGATCGCGCCACCCACACCATCGTGCAGCAGGTGGAATCGCTGAAAGGCATGGTCAATGCCTTCAGTGAATATGCCCGGGCGCCGGAGCTGAAGCTTGCGCCCATCGATCTGAATGAACTGGTGGCCGAGGTGGTGGAGCTGTACCGGGCGCAGGAGACGGTGGTTTCCATCGACGTCCACGCGGACCCGACACTGCGGCTGGTGCTGGGCGATCGCGCCCGGCTGCGCCAGGTGCTTAACAATTTGCTCGCCAATGGCCTGGAGGCGGTGGATGGCTTGCCCGGCGGGCGGGTCACCGTAGCCACGCAAATGAACAGTGGACCCAGAGGCAAGTCTGCGGTCATTATGGTCACTGACAACGGACATGGGTTCGACAAAGAAATGCTTGCACGTGTGTTTGATCCATACGTGACGAGCAAGCCTAGGGGGACGGGTCTGGGTCTCGCCATCGTTAAGAAGATCGCCGAGGAACACGGCGGCAGTATCGAGGCGAATAACCGGCCCGAAGGGGGCGCATACGTGCGCGTCGTATTGCCAGTGGCTGTGCAGCAGGAATCTGCTCAGCCAGTCGGAGGAATCGCATGAGCACCGGCAAGATACTGGTCGTCGACGACGAAGCCGATATTCGGGTTCTGTTGAAGGAAATTCTCTCCGACGAGGGATACGACGTCGACGTCGCCGCGAACGCCGGGCAGGCCCGCGCCTCCCGCGCCAAGATCGCCCCCGACCTGGTGCTGCTCGACATCTGGATGCCCGACACCGACGGCATCACGCTGCTGCGCGAATGGTCGGCGTCTTCCGCGGAAGGCTGCCCCGTGGTGATGATGTCAGGCCATGGCACCGTCGAAACCGCGGTCGAGGCCACCCGCCTGGGCGCCTTCGATTTCGTCGAGAAGCCACTGTCACTGGCCAAGCTGCTGCGCACCGTCGAGCGCGCGATGGATGCCGGCAAGCGCCGCCGCATTGCCGGCCGCCCGCAACTGGCTTCGCTGCTCACCACCTTCGGCAAGAGCCGCGTCGCGCAGCAGCTGCGCGAAGAACTCGCGCGCGTCGCCACGCTGAATGCGCCCGTGCTGCTGATGGGCGAGGCCGGCAGCGGTCGCGAAGCGCTGGCCAGATTCACGCATGAATCCGGCCCGCGCGCCGCGCGTGGTTTCGTCAGCCTGGTGGCCAGCGCGATTCCCGAATCCGCCGAGGCGCATCTGTTCGGCACGATGACCGCCGACGGCGTGGTGCAGGGCGTGCTCGACCAGGCCCAGGGCGGCACGCTCTATATCCAGGAACTGGAAGACCTCTCGCCGCCCGTGCAGCGACTGCTGCTGGGCGTGATCGAAACCGGTCGCTTCCATCGCGTGAATGGCAACGATATCGCCGTGCCCTTCAATGCCCGCATCGTCGCCACGGCGCAGCCCGGCGTCGAAATCCGCGCCGGCAGTCCCGAAGGCCTGCGCCGCGATCTGCTGGCGCATCTTTCCGGCGTGCTGGTGCGCGTGCCGCCACTGCGCGATTACGCCGAAGACGTGCCCGATCTGCTGCGCCTCTACGTGGAACGCATTGCCGACGCCGAGAAGCTGCCGCTGCGGCGGTTCTCGGTGGCCGCGCAAAACCGCCTGCGCAACTACCCGTGGCCTGGCAACCTGCGCGAGCTGCGTGGGCTGGTGCGCCGCATGCTGGCGCGCGGTGGCCCGGAGGATATCTCGCTCGATGAAATCGAAGGCGAGATCGCCACCCATACGGCGCCCAACGAATCACTGGTCAAGCAGGACCTGCTGGCACTGCCGCTGCGCGAAGCGCGCGAGCAGTTCGAGCGGGCCTATCTGCAGCAGCAGCTGCTGCTGTGCAATGGCAAGGTCGGCGCGCTGGCCAAGCGTGTCGGCATGGAACGCACGCATCTGTATCGCAAGCTGCGTTCGCTGGGCGTGGAGTTTCGGCCGTCGAACGAGGACTAGCGCCGGCGACACCGGCGACGCCGGGATTCGCCGAACGGAAGCTGGGCGAGCATCGCGCCCGCTGGCTGGCTACGGTCGACGCCGGCTATGCGGAAATGGAGCGCTGCATAGACAGCGCCGCCACCAGCGTCCGTCTCGAAATGTACATCCTGCGCGAGCAAGGGCCGGGCGATCAGCTCGGCGCTGCGCTGGTGCGGGCGCGGGCGCGCAATGTGCAGGTGTGGCTGCTCATCGACGCCTTCGGCTGCGAAGATCTGCGCCCCGCATTCCTGACACCATTGCGCGAGGCCGGCGTGCATGTCGCGATCTTCAATCCCAGGCGCCTGCTGCGCAGAACCTTCCGCAATCATCGCAAGCTGCTGGTGGTCGATGGCGCAAGCGCCGTCGTCGGCGGCTTCAACATCGGTCCGGAATATGCGGGCGATGGCGTTACCCAGGGCTGGTGCGACACCGGCGTCTGCATTCATGGTCCGGTGGCGCAGGAGCTGGAACAGAGCTTCGACGCCATGTTCGCGCTGGCGCCATTCAACCCTGCATCGGTGCGGCGCTTCCGGCGTGCGCAGCGGCGCAAGATGGCCGCGGGCATGGCGCATCACGTGACCGGCACGGACCCGGTGGCAATGCTGGCCAGCGGCCCGACGATTCCGCGCCGTCTGCTGCGGCGCGCGCTGCGCCATGACCTGCGCAGCGCGAAGGAGGTGGCCATCGCGTCCGCGTATTTCCTGCCGTCATCGCGCATCCGCCGGGCGCTGTATCACGTGACCCGGGCAGCGGGTCGCGTGCGTGTGCTGCTGGCCGGGCAGACCGATGTGCCGCTGGCGCGCTATGCGGCCGAGCGTTTCTATCGGCGCCTGTTTCGCCGCAAAGTCGAGATCCATGAATACCGGCCGCAGATCCTGCATGCCAAGCTCGTGCTCGTGGATGACGTGGTCTACGTCGGTTCGTGCAACCTCGACCGCCGCAGCCTGCGCATCAACTACGAGTTGCTGCTGCGGCTGCACTGGCCAGAACTCGCGGCCGACGCCCGCGAGTGGTTCGACCGCTCGCTGCAGCACGCGCCAGTGGTGACGCCGCGAGAATGGAAGGCCGCGCGCAGCCTGTGGCGACGCATCCGCTCGCGGCTTGCCTGGTTCCTGCTGGCGCGCGTCGATCCATTGATCGCGCGCCGCGGCTTCCGCGGTATATCCTGAAGCCATGATCGAAACACGCATCGTCCCGCAGCCGCGCGACATCGGTGGCTTCGACGTGCGGCGCGCGTTGCCGTCGGTCGCCCGCCGCATGGTCGGCCCGTTCATCTTCTGGGATGAATTCGGGTCGGTGGAATTTGCACCCGGCGGCGGCATCGATGTGCGCCCGCATCCGCATATTGGCCTCGCCACCGTCACCTATGTATTCAGCGGCGAGATCATGCATCGTGATTCGCTGGGCACGGTGATCGACATCCGCCCCGGCGAGATGAACCTGATGACGGCCGGCCGCGGCATCGTGCATTCCGAGCGCACAACGCCCGCGTTGCGTGCGACCGGCCACACATTGCATGGCATCCAGGCCTGGATAGCCCTGCCGCTGAGTCATGAAGAATGCGAACCCGAGTTCACACATTTCGGTGCGCCTGAGCTGCCGCTGCTGGTGGATGGCGGCGTGTCGCTGCATCTCATCGCAGGGGAAGCGGGCGGTGCGCGCTCGCCAGTCGAGACTGCATTGCCGATGATCTATGCGGATGCCCGGCTGGCCGCCGGCGCCACGCTGCAGTTCGACGCGCATTACGCCGAACGTGCGGTGTATACGGTGAGCGGCGAGATCGAGATCGGCGGCGAACGCTGTGCGCCGTCGCAGATGCTGGTATTGAAGCCCGGCGCGGCGGTGACCATTCGCGCCGTGACCGCCGCGCGCTGCATGTTGCTGGGTGGCGAACCCGTGGATGGCCCGCGTCATCTGTGGTGGAACTTTGTATCCTCGAGCCGCGAGCGGATCGAACAGGCGAAGCAGGACTGGGAGGCCGATCGTTTCGCGAAGGTGCCCGGCGAGACCGAGTTCATTCCGCTGCCGCCGTAAGGCGCAGTCAGATCACGCGCCTGTTCAGGCGCCAGCCGGCACCGCGCCGATGGCCAGCACCTTCTCCTGCTTCGACACCACCACGCCCGCCGGCTGCTCTTCGGTGATGACGAACGCCGCCGGCGCGCCGACTGGCAGCCGCGCCGAGAACGGAATGATCACATCACCGGCAGCCGTGGCCTGCGGCGCCACATCGAACACGCCGCCATCCACCGGCTCAGGCTGCGCCCGCGACTTGTCCGCGATCCATAGCTGGTAACGCGCCAACCGCGGATCATTCGCCGGAATCCCGCGGAACAGCAGATAGCCGCGTTGCGTCACCGGATCGAACACCACATCGCCGGTAAGTGCGGCGCCCGCCGCACCGGGACCTGGCGCCAGCGCGACCTTCACCGTGCCCGGCGCGCTGAGCAAAGCCGTGCGCGCGGTGGCGGCGTCGGCCATCGCCGGTACCACCGGATTGCCCGCGAGCCGCGGCCACCATCCCGCCACTGCCAGCACGATGCTGGCCGCTGCCACCCACCAGCCGGCCAGTGCCGTGCGCCGGGCAGCCGGCCTGCCCGCATGAGTGGGCGCCGCAGCCAGAATCTTTGCGCGCAGCGTGCCGGACATGCGGCGCCGCTCGCCAGTGGCGACGGTCAGCGCCGCCACGATGTCGGTGAAATCTTCCGGCGGCGCGTCTCCGGTCTTCAGCACCGTTGCCAGTTCCGCACGCCCGGCCGCATCCAGTCCGGTGGTGGATTCGGCAATCAGCAGATCGAGCAGACGCTCGCTGGTTTCAGGATTGTTCATGGTTTGAACCCTCCTCCCAGCCGCTCACGCAGCTCCAGGAAGCCGCGCCGCATCAGTGTCTTCACCGTGCCGAGCGGCATGCCCGTAGCCATCGCGATCTCGCCCTGTGACAGGCCCTGCACCACGGAGAGGGTGATGACCCGCTGCTGTTCCGGGCGTAGCTGCTTCAACTCCTCGGCCGCACGCTCGGCATCCGCCGACACCGACGCGTCCTCGTGCACGGCCCACAGTGGTTCCTGGTCTTCCACCACCACCTCGACCGGACGGCGACGCTTCTCGCGATAGCGGTCGATCAGCAGGCGGCGGGCCAGCGTGGCAATGAAGACCGCTTCCGAGCCACGCGCAGCGTCGAACTGCGAAGCGGCTTTCCACAGGCGCAGGAAGATCTCCTGCGTCGCATCCTCGGCATCGGCGGCGGTGGCAGAAAAACGGCGGGCCAGCGACCAGATGAGATCGCTGTACTGATCCAGACACTGGGCGAAAGCGGTCGATTCCCCGGCCGCCACGCGCTCCAGCAGGGCTGAAGCCATCCACTACCTCATGCAAGCGCACCCTGAATTGGCCAGTATGCCTCATGGCGAGGCCTGCGGTGGTGATGCGTCGCCGGCGGGATGGTCGTGCACAGCCACGCCCTTGAGTTTCAGCCGCAGCGCCTGCCAGTAGATGCTGGCCAGCACCCGCAGCGTCATGGCCGGAAACTGCAGCAGCGCCCGTGCCAGATTGCCGCCGGTGATGGCGGCGCGCTGCAGATGCAGCGCGGCATCGAAGCGCCGGCTGCCCGACTCGAAACTGGTCATGTGCACGGCGAGCATCTGGCCGGGCTCGCCGAAGCGCCAGTCGTACTGCTGCTGCATCGGCATGAACGGCGACACATGGAAGCGCTTGTCGAAATTCCAGCGCATCGGGCCCCTGCGATCGGCGCGCTCCACCGGCAGCACATAGGCATGGCGTTCCTTCCACGGCGTGTTGGTGATCTCGGTCACGATGGTTTCGACCTGCGTGTCCGCGGCATCGAACACGTAGTAGAACGACACCGGATTGAAGTTGTGGCCGAAGTAACGCAGATGCGTGAGCAGGCGGATGGGTCCGGCAGGGCGCTTGCCGGTGCGCTCCGCCACCAGATCGCGGACTGCGGTTTCCAGCGGCACGCGCGCATCGCCCAGGTAATCCGCGCGGCGAAACCAGGCCAGCGCCGGACGCCGTGCCGACCACAGCCAGTAACGCTGCAGCACAGTCGGCAGCTCGGCCAGATCCAGATACATCATGAAAATGCGATAACGGAAGCCATGCGGCACCGGCAGGTAGCGCTGATGCCTCACCTCGCCGATGTACAGACAGCTGTTCATGCGTAGCGGACCTGCATTTCCTGCATGCCCTGCACCTGTTTGGCAACTTCGGCAGCCGCACGGTAGCCACTGACCAGGCCGTCCTCGTGAAAGCCCGCGCCCCAGTAGGCGCCACAGTAGAAGGTATTGTGCACGCCGGAAATCTCCGCGCGGCGCTGCTGCGCGCGCACGGCGCCCGGTGTGTACACCGGATGGTGATACGTGAACTCGCGCAGCACCGTGCGCGGGTCGATGTGCGCGTTGCGGTTGATGGTCACCAGGAAGCGCGTCGGCGCCGTCAGCGACATAAGCGTGTTCATGTCATAGGTGATGGCCACGCGATCCTGATCCTCGGGCAGCAGGTGATAATTCCACGCTGCGCGGGCCCGTCGATTGCGCGGCAGCATCCGTGCATCGGTATGCAGCAGCACGTCGTTCTCCTGATAGGGAAACGCAGTGAGGATCTCCCGCTCCTGTGGCGTGGGATCGGCCAGCATGGCCAGCGACTGGTCCGCATGACAGGCCATGATCACGCTGTCGAAGTGTTCCACATGGCCATCGGTGAGCCGCAGCGCAATGCCGCCCGCCTGCCGCTGGATGCCCGCCACCGCAGTCTTCAGGCGGATGCGTTGCCGGAACGGCGCCGCCAGCCGCGTGACGTAATTGCGCGAACCGCCGCAGATGGCCTGCCACTGCGGCCGGTTGTTCACGCTCAGGAAACCGTGGCGATCAAAGAAATCCACAAACAGGCGCGCGGGAAACGCCAGCATCGAAGCGGCGCTCGCCGACCAGATGGCGCGGCCCATCGGCACGATGTAGAGCCGGATGAACTGCTCGGAATAATGGTGGCGACGCAGGAACTCGGCCAGCGTCAGGCTGTGGTCGTCCTTTTCTACCGTCGCGACCGCCGTGGCATTGAAGCGCAGGATCTCGGTCAGCATGCGCAGGAAATAGGGCCGCAGCAGATTGCGCCGCTGCGCGAACACGGCATTCATCGAGGTGCCGTTGTACTCGAGCCCGGAACGTTCGCATCGCAGCGAAAAGCTCATGTCCGAGCGCTGCGATGCCACACCCAGCTCCTGCAGCAACGCGCAGAAGTTGGGATAGGTCCACTCGTTGAAGACGATGAAGCCCGTGTCCACCGCCCAGGTGCCGCCCGCGGCTTCCACGTTGACGGTGGCGGTGTGGCCGCCCACATATCCCGAGGCCTCGAACAGCGTCAGTTCATGCTGCGCATGCAGGCGGTGCGCGGCGCCCAGTCCCGCGATGCCCGTTCCAACTATCGCAATCCGCATGGGGGACCGATTCCTTGTGATTGTGCCCGTTGCAGGTTATTACGGCCGGGCGCCGGCAGCGGATTCACTGAATCCGAAAACTCCCGGCCAGCGTAAGGAATGCTCATGACCCCCCCGCATGCCTTTCTGGACCTGCTGCTGCCCGGCGCTGCACTCGTTGCCGTGGTCATGTTCTCGCTGTGGGTGCTGGGCCTGCGGCTGCGCAACTTCAGCTATGTGGACTTGGGCTGGGCCGGCAATTTTGCGCTGCTGGGATTGCTGGCCGGATTCACGGCCAGCGGCGATCCGGTCCGCCGCCTGCTCATCGGCGGCATGTTCTGCCTGTGGAGCCTGCGGCTGACGCTGCACCTGCTGCCGCGAATCGTCGGACAGCCGGAAGAGGGGCGGTACCAGCAGCTGCGGGCTGAATGGGCAGGCCCCAGGCTCAACACCCGCTTCCTGCTGTTCTTCGGTGCACAGGGTGTGCTCAACCTGCTGCTGATCCTGCCGCTGTACCTGGCCATGTCCAACGCCAGTGCCGGCATCGCACCGCTGGAATGGGCAGGCGTGGCGCTGTGGTGTCTGGCCCTGCTCGGCGAAAGCATCGCCGACCGCCAGCTCGCGCGCTTCAAGCGCGACCCTGCCAGCAAGCGCAAGGTCTGCGATGTGGGCCTGTGGGGATATTCGCGCCATCCCAATTACTTCTGCGAATGGCTGATCTGGGTGGCCTATGCACTGTTCGCACTGGCTTCGCCCTGGGGCTGGCTGGCGCTGCTGTGTCCGGCGCTGATGCTGCATCTGCTGCTGAACGTGACCGGCGTGCGGCCGACGGAAGAGCAGGCGCTGCGTTCGCGCGGTAACGCGTACCGGGATTACCAGGCGCGCGTACCCGCCTTCTTTCCCTGGCCAAAGCGCGCGGGTGCCGACACTTCGCTGTCGCTGCGACTGCTGGAACGCGACCTGCTGCCCGACTGCCTAATCCGCTTCGGCATCCGCCGGCTGCTGGCGCAGCGCCTGCGCGAAGAGAATGAGCATGACCCGATCCTGCAGCAGGCGCGGCTGATGCAGTTCGTGGCGCAGCTGCGCGGCAGTCCCATCGCCGTGCATACCGCGGCGGCCAACGAGCAGCACTACGAATTGCCGCCGCCATTCTTCCAGGCCGTGCTCGGCAGGCATCTGAAGTATTCCAGCGGCTGGTTCGAAACCGGCGCTGAAACGCTGGATGAGGCCGAAGCCGCGATGCTGCAGATCACCGCGGAGCGGGCGCAGCTCGCCAATGGTGACGAGATCCTCGAGCTGGGTTGCGGCTGGGGTTCACTGACGCTGTTCATGGCCGCGCGCTTTCCGAAGAGCCGGATCACCGCTGTGTCGAATTCGAGACCGCAGCGTGAGTTCATCCTGGCGCGTGCCGCAGAGCGCGGACTCGCCAACATCGAAGTCATCACCTGCGATGCCAACCAGCTTGATTTCCCGGCCGGCAAGCGCTTCGACCGGATCGTGTCGGTGGAGATGTTCGAACACCTGCGCAACTACGAGCAGTGGTTCGCGCGCCTTGGCCGCTGGCTTGCACCAGGCGGCACGCTGTTCGTGCACATCTTCACGCATCGCGAATATGCCTATCCCTTCGAGGCGCGCGATGCCAGCGACTGGATGGCGCGCTATTTCTTCACCGGCGGCATCATGCCCAGCGATGACTTGCTGCTGTATTTCCAGCATCCGCTGCGCATCGAAGGCCATTGGCGCGTGAATGGCCGGCATTACCAGCAGACCGCCGAGTGCTGGCTGCAGAACATGGATCGCGCACAGGCACAGGTGACCCCCATTCTCGCGCAAACCTACGGGGCTGCTGAGCTCAGGCGCTGGCGCGTCTACTGGCGCGTATTCTTCATGTCCTGCGCCGAGCTCTGGGGTTACAACCGCGGGCGCGAATGGTTCGTCTCGCACTATCTGTTCCGCAATCCGGGGTAACAACATGGCCGTCTATCTGTGGGTCAACTCTGCGCTGTATCTGCTGTTTGCTGTCTGGGTCACGCTCAGTCCCTGGCGCACGGCCACCAACATCGGCTTCGAAAAGCTCTCGGCGGGGGGCAAGTCGGAATACCTGGTGGTGTACGGCGGCATGGAGCTGGGCTTCGCCGTGTTCTTCGCCATCACCGCGCTGTCGGACCAGTACCGGCGCATCGGCCTCATCTTCGCGCTGTGCCTGTACGCGCCGATCGTGCTCTACCGCGTGATCACGGTGCCGCTGTTCTGGCCGGTCGCCAGCACCACGCTGGTGGTGGCGGTGCTCGAGCTGTGTCTGCTGATCTGGGGCGCCATCCTGCTGCTGCGATACTCCGCCGGCTGAGGGTGTAGACTCCGGCGGTCGATGCCCCGCGACCGCGCCAAATGACCGCAGCCGTTTCACGCAGTTCCGAGCTGCTGCTCCCCAAACTTGTCACTGTCATTCGCGAGGGCTACCGCCTCGCCATGCTGCGTGCGGACCTGATGGCGGCGGTTACGGTCGCCATCGTTGCATTGCCCCTGTCGATGGCTATTGCCATCGCTTCCGGAGTCGGACCAGAGCGCGGCCTGTACGCCGCCATCGTCGGCGGCTTCCTCATCTCCATGTTGGGTGGCAGCCGCTTCCAGATCGGCGGCCCGGCCGGTGCGTTCATCGTGCTGGTGGCCACCACCGTTGCGACGCATGGCATCGACGGCCTGGTGCTGGTCACGGCCATGTCCGGTGTGCTGATGCTGCTGGCCGGCCTGCTGCGGATCGGCAGCTATGTCAGGCTGATTCCGCATGCCGTGGTGGTCGGTTTCACCGCGGCCATCGCGGTCGTCATCTTCGCCAGCCAGCTGCATGATCTGCTGGGCCTGCACCTGGCCGCTGCGGAACCCGCGGCATTCCTGCCGAAGCTGCGCGCACTGTGGCAGGCCGGCGCATCCTGGAGCGCCACGGCCGCCGTCATCGCGTTGCTCACCGTCGCCTGCATCCTGCTGCTGCGTCGTTACATGCCGCGAGCTCCCGGCCTGCTGATCGCAGTGACGGCCGGTGCCCTGCTGGCGGCGGTGGCCGGACTGCCGCTGGAAACCATTGCCTCGCGCTTCGGCGCCATCCCGCATGGCCTGCCGGCGCCTTCGCTGCCGGATATTTCCTGGGCGCGCCTGCGGTCACTGCTGCCGCTGGCGCTGTCGTTCGCGCTGCTGGGCGCCATCGAAAGCCTGCTATCCGCGGTGGTGGCCGATGGCATGACCGGGCGCCGGCATCGATCGAACAGCGAGCTGGTGGCGCAGGGCGTCGCCAACATCGGTTCGGCGCTGTTCGGTGGTCTGTGCGTCACCGGCACCATCGCGCGCACCGCCACCAACATCCGCGCCGGCGCGCTGACGCCGGTGGCCGGCATGCTGCATGCGGTGATGATCCTGCTGTTCATGCTGGTGGCGGCGCCGCTGGTGGGCTATGTGCCGCTGGCCACGCTGGCCGGCGTGCTGGTCACCGTGGCCTGGAACATGATCGAGCGGCCGGCGATCGCGCATATGCTGCTCCGCGCGCGCATCGATCTGCTGGTGTTCGCGGTAACGCTGATCCTGACGCTGCTGCACGACCTGATGCTGGGAATTGCCGCCGGCACCGTACTGGCCTTGGCCCTGCGACGCTTCCGTCGCTGACGAACTTCAGGCTGCGGCTTCACTCAGCAGCAGCACGCGCTCGGGCAACTGCTCGATGATGGGCAGCAGCACATCGGCGTCCAGCCCCAGCGCCGCCAGCAATGGCTCACGTGCAATCCGGAACTGCCGCGGCTCGGTGGGATAGGTAAACCCCGCTTCGATCGACAACTGGATGCCCAGGTGCACCAGCGTGGTCAGTTCCTTCACGGGACCCGGTGCTGTCGCCGGATCATCGTGATGTCGGGCAGCCAGGCCAATGGCAGTGGGCAGCTGCCAGCTGTCGAAGATCACCTGTGCGCAGCGGCCATGCGATACCTGCACCAGCGTGCGTTCCAGTTCGCCGGCATCGGCATGCGGAGAAGTGCCCAGCGCCTCGATCAGCGCCAGCACGCCATCACCATCCAGACGTTCCTGCACCGGCACGCCGAAATCGTGCAGCAGCGCTGCCATGAAAGCTTCCGCGGGCACGGCGCGACCACTGGCCCGCGCCAGCTGTTCGGCGGCAAAGGCGCTGGCGATGCAATGGTTGACCAGCGCCTTGGGATCGACGGCGCCGAACTGGCTGCGACGCGCAATGCTGCGGTCGAGGCAGGCGGCAGCGGTGATGCCGCGCACGGCGTCCAGGCCCAGGATCACCAGCGCCTGATCCAGCGTGCCGATGCCGCGAGATCGACCGTAGTAGGCCGAGTTGGCGACTTTCAGCACGCGCACCGCGAGTCCGGGCTCGCGCTGCACGAGGTCGGCGATCTCGCGCGTCCCGAGACTTGCGTCACACAATGCGGCCAGAATTCGATGCGCGGTCTGGGCTCCGCCACCCAGCACACCCAGCGAAGTCGCTGCCTTGACAATTTCTGCGTCGGTAATGGTCATGCGGGCGAGAAACCTATCACAGATTGCCGTGTCCTGACTGCGCAAGCCATGCGTAGCTGCCGTTACCAGCAGGATGTCTTTTTACAATGCTCCCGGTGCGCAGGACGCGCTGGCCACAATGCGACAGAGAGTTCGCGCGGGCCTCGAGGCAGCCGCTGTCCTTGTGACGGCGGGCGCCGGTGTGGGCATCGCGACCGTACATCGCGGCGCGGCCGGCGTCACCGAGCAGGTCAGCGTCGGCATCATTGCCGCCATGGCCGTGATGATCGCCGTGCTGGTATACCGCGGCCGCTGCAGTTCCCACCAGGCCGCCCGCAGCGCGGCGGACCAGCAGCAGCACCTCACCGCCGTGGTCCAAGGCACGGGCGTGGGTCTGTGGGAATCGCATGTCAACGAACGCTGCCTGTATGTCAGCGATCGCTGGTCGCAGATGATCGGCCTGGAGCGCGACTGCAATCAGCCGCTGTCCAGTGACGCATGGCGGGCGCTCGTGCACCCCGATGATCTGCCGCTGGTCGATGGCGTCATCGGCGACTGCATACGCAAGCAGGACCATGTATTCCAGCTCGATTTCCGCGTGCGCCATGCCAAAGGACACTGGGTCTGGGTGATGTCGCGCGGCACGGTCATGGATCGCACGCCGGATGGCCAGCCACGGCGCATCGTCGGCACGCAGAGTGACATCACCGCGCGCAAGGTGGCGGAATGCGCGCTGGAAGAAAGCGAGCGCAAGTTCCGTTCGCTGTTCGAGCGCTCGCCGGTGGGCTTCGCGCTGACTGAATTCAAGTCGCGGCGCTTCCTGCAGGTGAATGATGCCTTCCTGGAGCCCAGCGGCTTCAGCCGCGAAGAAATGCTGGCCATGACGTTCGATGAGCTGGCCATGCGCATCGAACTCGGCGGCGCGAAAGAGACCACCGGCCAGCGCGAGCGCACCTTCCGCCGCAAGGACGGACGCCAGTATCCGGTGCTGATCTCCGGCATTCGCATGATCGATTCGAACGGCCGCGACGTGGTCTGGTCGGTGGTGCAGGACATCTCGCATCGCAAGGCGGTGGAGCGTGAGCTCGCCGCCGCCGCCACGCGCGACCGGCTCACCGGCCTCGCCAACCGCACCCTGTTCCTCGAACGCCTGCAGGAAGCCGTGCGGCGCGTGCGCGCCGGCACCCAGCCCATGTTCGCCGTGCTGTTCCTGGATTTCGACCGCTTCAAGGTGGTCAACGACGCCATGGGTCACCAGGCCGGTGACGAACTGCTGGTGCAGATCGCCGATCGGCTGCGCAAGGCGCTGCGCAGCACCGATGCGAAGACGGGTTCCGAATCACGCAACCAGATAGCCCGCTTCGGTGGCGATGAGTTCCTGGTGCTGATCAACGATATCCAGCGCAGCGAGGATGCCTCGCGCATCGCCGACCGCGTGCTGCAGGCATTGGCGCATCCCTACAGCATCCAGGGCCGTGAGGTGCACTCCACCGCCAGCATCGGCATCGTCACCAGTGACCACTGCATGGATGGCGCCGAGACCATCATCCGCAATGCGGACGTGGCCATGTACGAGGCCAAGCGCGCCGGTCGCGCCTGCTCGGTGTTCTTCAATCATGCGATGCACACGCGGCTGTCACGCAACCTGTTGATCGAGACCAGCCTGCGCAAGGCGCTGGGCACCGATCAACTGTCGCTGGTCTATCAGCCCATCGTGGAGCTGGATTCCGGCAAGCGCAGCTCGGTCGAAGCCTTGATCCGCTGGAATCATCCCGGCCTCGGGCCCATCTCGCCAGCGGAGTTCGTGCCGGTGGCCGAAGAGTCGGGCCTGATCATCCAGATGGGCGAGTGGGTGATGCGGGAAAGCTGCCTCGCATTGGCGCGCTGGCAGAAGATCGATCCCGTCAAGGCGCCGCGGTTGGTCAGCGTGAATGTGTCGCGCGCGGAGCTGGCGCAGGGCGCGCGACTGCTGAAGACGGTGCGCACCTGTCTGGCTGCCGCGGGTCTGTCGCCCGAAAGCCTGCAGCTGGAAGTCACCGAACGCGAAGTCATGCGCGATCCGCAGGCATCGCTGGCGCTGATGCACCAGCTGCGCGAGGCCGGCGTGCGGCTGGCCATGGACGATTTCGGCACCGGCACCTCGTCGCTGGGCTGCCTGCGGGATTATCCCTTCGACGTGATCAAGATCGACCGCTCGTTCGTCACGGGCCTGGCCGCAGGGCCAGACACGCTGGCGGTGATCCACGCCACCATCACGCTGGTCGAGAACCTCGGCAAGCACAGCGTGGCCGAAGGCGTGGAAACTGCCGAGCAGCTGGCCATCCTGCAGTCGCTGGGCTGCCACTATGCGCAGGGCTATTTCCTCGGCTATCCACTGCCCGAATCCGAGGTGGTGGAAACCGAACGCACGATCCTGGTGCCCCGTCTGCGGATTGCATGAACCTGCACCCTGCACGCCGGATTTCGGCGTATAGGGTGATGTGGATGCACAAACTGCCCCGATGAACCTGGATGCCGCAGCGCCGGAAGGCACTGCCGAAGGCGAGCTGCTGCAGGCCGCCCGCGGTGGCGAGGGCAGCGCCTTCGAGCAGTTGCTGCGCCTCAACCAGGGCCGGGTTTTCAGCGTTGCGCTGCGGCTCACCGGTCGCCGTGAAGATGCCGAAGAGCTGGCGCAGGACGTGTTCGTGCAGCTGCACGCGGCACTCGGGCAGATCGAGAGCGCCGCGCACCTGCGCCACTGGCTGTTGCGCACGGTGTCGCATCGGGCCATCGACCGACTGCGCCAGCGCAGCCGCCAGCCACGCGTGTTCAGTCTCGATGCCTCCCATGATGTCGCGGATCCCGCGCACCACAGTGATCCGCTCGCCCAGCGCAGATTGCGGCTGCTGTTGCTGCAGCTGCCACCGGATGCACGCGCCGTCATGCTGCTGCGCTTTCAGGAAGACCTTGATCCCACGCAGATTGCCGAGGTTCTCGGCATGTCGCTGAACACCGTGAAGAGTCATCTGCGCCGCTCGCTTGCCTTCCTGCGCGCGCAAACCGCTGGAGCTGAAGATGGATATTGAGAAGGAGCTTGCGGCCGCCCTGCGCGTGCAGGATCCTGGGCCGGCGTTCACGCAGGCGGTGCTGACGCGGGTATCCGCGAAGGCAGCCACCGCCCGCCCGACCCGCTGGCGTCTGCCCCTGTCGCTGGCTGCATCCGTGGTGTTCGCCGCTTTTGGCGCATTGCTGGTCCAGCGTGACGTGCAGCAGCAGCGCATTGCACAGACCCACGAACAACTGGTGCTGGCGCTGGCGATCACCAGCGCCGCACTCAACGACGTACACCAGAAACTTTCCCCCGGACAATTTCAGGAGAATGGAATATGAAACGCAGCGGTTTTTTGCTGGCGCTCGCGCTGTTGCCGATGCTTGCAGCGGCGCAGGCCGGTCGCATCAAGCTTCCCGATTTCTCGAAGCTATCCGAGAAGGCGAGCAAGTCGGTCGACATCTCGCTCGACAAGGAAATGCTCCGGACTGCCGGCGGGTTCATGGGCGGCGGTGAGGATCCCGCCCTTGCAGCGGTGGTGGCCGGTCTCGATGGCGTCTTCGTCCGCGTGCTCAATTTCGACAAGCCGGACATGTACTCCACCGGCGACATCGAATCAGTGGTGAAGCAGGTCGAGAGTCAGGGCTGGAAGAAGCTGCTGTCCGTGCGCGACAAGGGTGAGCGCGTGGAGATGTGGATGCGCGACAACAGCGTCGACGGCGGCATGTTCTTCGTGGCCTTGAAGCCCACTGAGCTGGTGCTGATCAACATTGCCGGCAAGGTGAATCTGGAAGCGCTGCGGCAGCTGCAGGGGCGCATGGGTGTGCCAATCCTGCCGCCGGGAATGGGTGGCGGAAAGCCGCCAGCACCGCCGGCTCCTCCCGCTCAGTAATCGCCAGGCGATCAGTCGCCGAGCCTGATCACGATTGCATCCACGTCGGCGGCGCGCAGTTCCCGACGAGTAGAGTTCAGCTTCGCCAGATCGCGAAACGGCCCGATGCGCACGCGATGCCAGACATCCGCATCCACTGCGACACGCTGGATGGTGGCATCGATGCCCTGCTTGTTGAGCTTCGACCGCAGTCGCTCGGCATCCGGCAGGTTGCGATAGGAGCCGACCTGCAGCACATAGGCGCCGGGCTGCTCCACCGCCACCGATGGCAGGTCGCGCCGCACATCGCGCTCATTGTCGGCCACCACCACTTCATACTTCGGCAGCATGTCGTAGAAATCGAACTTCTCGGCGGGATCACCCGCTTCCGAGCCAGCCGGTTCGGCCTGCGCGTTCTTGCTGTTGCGGGGCTGCGGCGCCTTCTCGACCTCGGCCGGCTTCGCACGATGATCGAACACGAACACACCCAGCGCCACCACCAGTCCCACCGCCAGGCCGGCGCCAAACTGCTGGTACTGTTTGAGGTCGAACGGGCTGTTGCGATTGCCGCCGTGCTTGTAATCGCGCGCGGAGATGCGTGACCGCGAGCCGCTCACATGCTCTCCGGCGCAGATACGCCCAGCAGATGCAGGCCGTTCTTCACCACCTGCTGCGTGGCAATGGCCAGCGCCATGCGTGCATTGCGCAGCGAATCGTCTTCGACGATGAACTGCGCGGCGTTGTACCAGGTGTGGAAGCAGTTCGCGAGCTCGCGCAGGTAATGCACCAGCGTATGCGGCGCGCGGTTTTCACCCGCCAGCTGGATGATCTCGGGATATCGGCCCAGTGCGGTGAGCAACTCGGTTTCCTGCATGGAACTCAGCGCATCAAGGGCTGCCAGGCCACGTGCCGCATCGTATTGATGGCCCTTCGCCACCAGCTGCTTCTGCACGCTGGCCACGCGCGCATGCGCGTACTGGATGTAGTACACCGGATTGTCATTGCTGCGCGACTTCGCCAGCTCCAGATCGAAATCCAGCGGCTGGTCATTGCCGCGCAATACATAGAAGAAGCGCGCCGCGTCGTTGCCCACTTCCTGCCGCAGTTGCCGCAGCGTGACGAAGGTGCCGCCACGCGTGGTCATCGGCACCTTTTCACCGCCGCGGAACAGCGAGACGAACTGCACCAGCAGCGCCTCCAGCGATTCGCCCGGCTCGCCCATGGCTTGCAGGCCGGCGCGCACGCGCGCCACATAGCCGTGGTGGTCCGAACCGAGGATATCCAGCAGTATGTCGAAGCCGCGCTCGCGCTTGTCGAGGTGGTACGCGATGTCGGAAGCGAAATAGGTCTTCACGCCATTCTCGCGCACCACCACCCGATCTTTCTCGTCGCCGAACGCGGTGGCGCGAAACCACAGCGCGCCATCCTTCTCGTACACATGGTTCTGCCGCCGCAGCCGTTCCAGCGCGCGATCGATGGCGCCGTTTTCCGCCAGCGAGCGCTCTGAATACCAGGTGTCATACGTCACGCCGAATTCGGCGAGATCGTTCTTCATGTCCGCGAGGATCCCGTCCAGCGCCAGATCAGCGACTTCGCGGAAGGCCGCGTCGCCGATCAGCGTCTTAGCGCGCGTGATCACCGCATCGATGTAGGCATCCTTGTCGCCACCCTCCGGCTCATCGGGCGGCAGGTTGCCGAACAGTTCGCCCTCCGGGCGCTGCAGCCGTGCATCCACCTTCTGCAGCAGGTTCGCCGCGATCTCGCGCACGTACTCGCCCTTGTAGCCGTTCGCCGGGAACCTGAATATTTCCCCGCACACTTCCAGATAGCGCAGCCACACGCTGACCGCGATGATGTCCATCTGCCGGCCGGCATCATTGATGTAGTACTCGCGATGCACGGCATAGCCGTTGGCAGCGAGGATGTTCGAGACGCTGGCCCCGAACGCGCCATGCCGGCCATGACCCACATGCAGTGGCCCGGTCGGGTTCGACGAAACGAATTCAACGAGCACCTTGCGGCCTGCGCCAATTCCATTGCGACCGAAGGCATCGCCCGCCTCGTGCACCCGCCGCACCACATCCGCCTGCGCCTGCGCAGCCAGATAGAAATTGATGAAGCCCGCGCCGGCAATCTCCACGCGCGTCACGTGCGCACTCGCCGGCAGCGCGGCGACGATCGCCTGCGCCAGTTCACGCGGTGATGCGCCCGCTTTTTTGGCCAGGCGCATCGCAAGGTTGGTGGCGAAATCGCCATTGGCTGCGTCGCGGGTGCGCTCCACGCCGAGGTTGTCGGCGACAAAGTCGGCGGGCAGCAGGTCGCCCTTCAGGCGCGCCACGGCGGCATGCAGCAGCTGTTCGATCTCTTGCTTCAAGGTGTCTGGTCCGGCTGGAGGAGGGCAGTGAGCGGGACGCGCAAGTCTACCTGCGCGCACGCGCCAGCAGGAGTCTTCAGAACACTTCGAGCGGATCCACGTCCAGCGCCCAGCGCAGCGAACGCGGTGCCTGCAGGCCCGCAAGCTGCGGTACCCAGCCGTCGAGAAAGCGCTGCAAAAGGGCCCGCTGCGAGGATTCCACCAGCAACTGGGCGTGGTGCCGGCCGGCGCGCCGGAACATGGCCGCCGGCACCGGCCCACGCAGCATCACGCCGGCCAGCGGCTGGGCCAGGTCGCGCGCCAGTTCCAGGAAGCGGCTCGCCCAGTCCGCAGAAGTGTCATTCGCACGCAGCAACGCCAGCCGCGAGAACGGCGGCCAATGGGCCGCGGCACGCTCGGCCAGTGCACTGGCCGCGAACCCGGCATACCCGTCATGCAGCAGCGTGGTGAGCAGCGGATGTTCGGGATACTGGCTCTGGATCAGTACTTCACCCGGGTGTTCAGCCCGTCCCGCCCGGCCGGCCACCTGCACGATGGTCTGCGCCAGCCGCTCGGCCGCGCGGAAGTCGGTGCTGAACAGGCTCTGGTCGGCATTCAGCACCACCACCAGTGTCACATCCGGGAAATGATGCCCCTTGGTCAGCATCTGCGTGCCGACCAGGATGCGGGCGCTGCCGCTGTGCACGCGATCGATGGCGCCTTCCAGCTGCGTCTGCTGGCGCAGCACATCCCGATCGAAGCGCTCGATCGCATACTGCGGAAAATGCGCGGCCAGTGTCTCTTCCACGCGCTCCGTGCCATGGCCCAGCGCATTGACTTCATGGCCGCAGCGCGGACAGCGCGCGGGCAGCGCTTCATCAGCGCCGCAGTGATGACAGGCCAGCCGCCCGCCGCGCAGGTGCACCGTCATGCGCGCATCGCAGCTATGGCAGGGCGCAATCCAGCCGCAGCCCTGGCACAGCAGCGTCGGCGCATAGCCGCGCCGGTTCAGATACAGCAGCACCTGCGTGCCCGCTTCCAGATGCCGCTGCATGGCCTGCAGCACCGGTGTGGCAATGCCTTTGTGTACCGCATGCGCACGCATGTCGACCAGCACCAGTCGCGGCGGCACCGCGCTGCCGGCGCGCTCCGGCAACAGCAGATGCACAAGGCGCCCCTGCGTCACGTTCTGCAGCGATTCCAGTGATGGTGTCGCCGAGCCCATCACCACCGGCACCTTCTGCTGCTGGCCGCGCAGCAGCGCCAGATCGCGCGCCGAATAGCGGAAGCCGCCTTCCTGCTGCTTGTAGGAGCTGTCGTGTTCTTCATCGACGATGATGAGCTGCAGCCCCGGAATCGGTGTGAACACCGCCGAGCGCGTGCCGATCACGATGCGCGCGCGGCCCGTCGCCGCCAGATGCCAGGCCTTCGCCCGCTCCGTATCCGTAAGTCCCGAATGCAGAGCCGCAATGCTGGCGGCAAAGCGGCGCTGGAAACGTTCGAGCAATTGCGGCGTCAGGCCGATTTCCGGGCACAACACCAGCACCGAGCCGCCGCGCTCCAGGACTTCGCCCACGGCGCGCAGATACACCTCGGTCTTGCCGCTGCCGGTCACGCCATCCAGCAGGAAATTGCTGACCGCACCGCGCGCCGTCGATGCGCGCAGCGCCTGCACCGCGGTCTGCTGTGCCGCGGTGAGCACCGGCGCTGCTTCCCGCGCGCTGATCGATGCGGATTCAGCCGCGGTGCCCGCATTGTTCACGGTCCGCTGCACCCAGCCCTTTTCCAGCAGCTTGCGCGCCAGCGTGCGCCAGCCAGGGCAGGCCGAATCCAGAGTGTCCTCATCGCATGGGCTGCCCTGCGCCAGCGTGGTCAGCAGTTGCCGCTGCTTCGGTGCACGCTGCAAAGCCTTTTCATTCAGTGCAGCGAGACCTGCATCGGCAAGGGACCAGAACGGCTGCGGCGAACCCGGCCCACGCCCTTCGCGCAGCAGCCGTGGCAATGCCGTCGCGAATACCTCACCGACCGGATGGTGGTAGTAGTCGGTGGCCCACTCCAGCAACTGCAGATCCGCCGCGCCCAGCAGAGGCACGGCATCCAGCACCTCGGCCACATCGCGCAGTTTTTCCGGCGGCACCTCGGTGTGTTCGATAGTGCGCACCAGGATCCCGACCAGTTGCTGCCTGCCGAAGGGCACGCGCACCCGCGCACCGGCCGTCGCAGCGGCCAGCGCCGCGGGCAGCCGGTAGTCGAACAACCGGCGCAGCGGTGTGTCGAGCGCAACCTGACAGAATTGCGGAGGGGAACCGGTTTTCAAATGGCCGCGGTCGCTTCAGCCGAAGCTCAGCGCAACCTTGCCGAAATGTTTGCCAGCTTCGAAATAACGGTAGGCATCCTGCGCTTCGGTCGCAGCGAAGACGCGGTCAACCACCGGCCGGATCTTCGCCACGGCCACGAATCGCGCCAGATCCTCATGCATCTGCCGGCTGCCCACGAACACGCCCTGGACACGCGTGGCACCGACGATCAGCGAGCGCGGCAGGATCGCTCCGCCAAAACCACTGACGCCACCGATCACCGCGACCGTGCCCTGCATGCGCACCGAGGCCAGCGACTGCGCCACGGTTTTTTCACCGCCGACTTCCAGCACCAGATCCACGCCTTCGCCATCGGTGAGCTTGCGCACTTCGCCCGACCATTCCGGAATCTGCGCATAGTTGATGCCAGCATCTGCACCCAGCGCCCGCGCCTTCTCCAGCTTCGCGTCACTGGAAGAGGTGATGATCACGCGCGCGCCCGCGGCCTTGGCCAACTGCAGCGCCCAGATCGAAACCCCGCCCGTGCCCAGCAGCAGTACCGTGCTGCCCGGCTTGATCCGGCCGGCTTCGAACAGCGCATGCCAGGCCGTGGTGCCCGCACAGGTGAGGGTGGCCGCCTGCGCAAAATCCAGCAGCGCAGGGCATTTCACCAGCGCCTGCTCATGCAGCACGATTTCCTCGGCCAGCGTGCCCGTATCACCCGCGCCCAGCGCCCCGGTGATTCGCGCCGGCGTCATGTGTCCGTCCACCCAGTTGGGGAAGAAGCTCGTCGCCACCCGGTCCCCCACCTTGAAGCGCGTGACCCCGCTGCCGATCTCGAGCACTTCGCCAGCCGCATCCGAACCGGGCACCAGCGGGCCCTGCGTGCTCACCGGGTAAAACCCGTTCACGATCATCAGGTCGCGGTAATTCAGGGCGGCGGCGCGTACCCGCACCCGCACCTGCCCGGGCCCCGGCGGGGCGCCCGCTTCTTCGACCAGCGTCAGACCATCGATGCGACTGCCGGCCGCCACGCGCCAGGTTTTCATACAGGTTTCTCCGGATTGCAATAAAGGCGGGAGGGGGCCTCCCACGCGTTGTTTGTTGCTGCGACCTATCTTAATCTCCCTATGCGTGAACCGGAATGAAGTCCGACTGAAGGGGGCGTCCACTGGCGCCATCGATTACGACCTCAAGGCCGTAACTAGTCTGGAAGGCCACGGGCTTAACCAGCCGATTCTGCGTGCCGATGTGGCGGGCATGCCCCTGGAATGGGTGGACTACAAAGAGGCCGCGCGCCTCTACACCATGGGCCAGGTCGCGTATTCCTGCGGCTCGCCGCTCTATAACCTGCATGGCGGCACCAATGCGCTGTCCGGGCTGCGCACCGTGCTCGAGATCAATTCGATCATCGCCACCATCGGCCACACGGCCAATCCCGGCAACACCCGGCACGACTACATTCCGCCGCTGAACAACCAGACCCTGTTCCGGCGCGACGGCTACATCTGCCTTTATTGCGCGCAGCGCTTTCCCAGCCCCGAACTGTCGCGCGATCACATCCGCCCGTTCAGCCAGGGCGGGCAGGACTGCTGGAACAACGTCGCCACCGCCTGCCGCCGCTGCAACAACGCCAAGGCTTCGCGCACGCCCGAGCAGGCGAAGATGCAGCTCATCGCCGTGCCATTCACGCCCACCTACGCCGAATACATCTTCCTCAAGGGCCGGCGCGTGCTCGCCGACCAGATGCAGTACCTGCTGGCGCATTTTCCGCGCAGCAGTCCGCTGCATGCGCGCATCAGCGGCTGGCTGAACTAGACCTTTCATCCGCAGGTTCGCTTGATCCACCTCATCGACGCGTCCGTCTACGTCTTCCGCGCGTATTACTCGCTGCCGCCGGAGATGCGTGACACCGAGGGCAACTCCGTGCATGCGCTGTATGGCTTTGCCCGGATGCTGGGCGACCTGATCGAGCGCGTGAAGCCCGAATACATCGCAGTGGCCTTCGATGCCAGCCTCAGCACTTCGTTTCGCAACCAGATCTACGCGCCGTACAAGGCCAATCGCGATCCCGCGCCGCCGGACCTGCATCTGCAGTTCGAGCGCTGCCGCGTCTGGTGCGGACACATGGGCATCGCCTGGTTCGACAGTGAAGAGTTCGAGGCCGATGACATCATCGGCACCCTGGCCGCGCGCATGCGTGGCGAAGGACTGCGCTGCACGATTGTCTCGCGCGACAAGGACCTGGCGCAGCTCATCACTCCCGGTGACGTGTACTGGGATTACGCCGGCGATTCCCGCTACCAGCATGGCGAGATCGAGGAACGCTTCGGCGTAGCGCCCGATCGCTATGCCGACTATCTCGCGCTGACCGGTGATGCGGTCGACAACATCGCCGGTGTGCCAGGCGTCGGTCCGAAGACGGCCGCCGTGCTGATGCGCTACTTCAAATCGCTGGATGATCTCTACGAGCGCATCGACGTCGTGCGCGACCTGCCCCTGCGCGGCGCGGCGCAGATGGTCGAGCGCCTGCGCAAGCATCGCGAGGCTGCCTTCCTCGCCCGCCAGCTCACCCGCATCCGCTGCGACATGGAACTGGCCGTTACGCGCGACCATCTGCGTCGTCGCCAGCCCGACATGGCGGCGATCGATACTTTCTGTACTGCCAACGGCTTCGGTGCGCTGCTGAGCCGCCAGGCCGCAAGACTTTCGGGTATCGGAACATGAGCAACAAGTCCATCCAGTCCTCCCTCACGGAAGAGCGCAGCTTTCCGCCGCCCCCAGGTTTTGCCCACGGCGCAAGCCCCGGCAGTCATGAGCTGCATCTTCTGCACGAACATGCCGCGCGCGATTTCGAAGGGTTCTGGGCCACGCAGGCGCGCGAAGCACTGGTCTGGCACAAGCCGTTCACCCGCACGCTGGATCAAAGCGCTGCACCCAACTACGCCTGGTTCACCGACGGCCAGCTCAATGCCTCGTACAACTGCCTGGATGTGCACCTGGCCACGCGCGGCGATCATGCCGCGCTGATCTTCGAAGCCGAGAGCGGCGCCGTACGTTCGCTGACCTACCAGCAGCTACACGCCCAGGTCTGCCAGCTCGGCAATGCCCTGCGCGCGCTCGGCGTGCAGAGCGGCGACCGCGTCGTAATCTACATGCCGCTGGTGCCCGAAGCCATTGTTGCCATGCAGGCCTGCGCCCGCATCGGCGCCATTCACTCCGTGGTGTTCGGCGGCTTCTCCGCGCTTTCGATGCGCGACCGCATCGAAGACGCCGCAGCGCGCTTCGTCATCACCGCAGACGGTGGCTATCGCGGCGGCAAGGTGGTGGAGCTCAAGGCCGGCACCGACAAGGCGCTGTCCGAAGGCGCTGCCAGCATCGAGAAGGTGATTGTTCTGAAGCACACTGGCCTCGATGTGCCGATGCAGCCCGGACGCGATCTGTGGTGGCATGACGTCATCGCCGGTGAGAGCGCGCAATGCGAGCCCACCTGGGTGGATGCCGAGCATCCGCTGTTCCTGCTCTATACCTCCGGTTCCACCGGCAAGCCCAAGGGAATACAGCACTCCACTGCAGGTTACCTCCTCGGTGCAAAGCTGACTTCCCGGTGGGTCTTCGATCTCAAATCCGAAGACATCTTCTGGTGCACGGCAGATGTCGGCTGGGTCACTGGCCACAGCTACGTGGCCTATGGTCCGCTGGCCAATGGCGTCACCGTGCTGTTGTATGAAGGCGCACCCACGACGCCCGATGCCGGACGCTTCTGGAAGATCATCCAGGACCACAAGGTCAGCATCTTCTACACCGCGCCCACTGCGCTGCGCGCACTGATGAAGCTCGGCGACGCGATTCCGCAAAGCTACGACCTCACATCGCTGCGACTGCTCGGCAGCGTCGGTGAGCCCATCAATCCCGAAGCCTGGATGTGGTATCACCGCGTGATCGGCGGCGAGCGCTGCCCCATCGTCGACACCTGGTGGCAGACCGAGACCGGCGCCATCATGATTTCACCGGTGCCCGGCGTCACGGCGACCAAGCCCGGCTCGTGCACGCGGCCGCTGCCCGGCATCGATGTCACAATCGTCGATGAGGACGGTCATCCCGTGAAGGGAGTGGAAGCAGGCGGATACCTTGTCATCCAGCGTCCCTGGCCATCGATGCTGCGCACCATCTGGCGCGACAATGAGCGTTATATAGAGACGTACTGGCAGCGCTTCCAGAATCGGTATTACGTCGCTGGAGACAGCGCGCATCGCGATGCCGATGGTTACTACTGGATCATGGGCCGCATCGATGATGTGCTGAACGTGGCCGGTCATCGCCTCGGCACCATGGAGATCGAGTCCGCACTGGTGGCGCATCCCCGCATTGCAGAGGCTGCGGTTGTCGGCCGGCCGCATGACGTGAAGGGTGAATCCGTGTTCGCCTTCGTCGTCTGCAAGGGCGATCGCCCGCGTGGAGATAACCGGGCGCTGGTCGCGGAGCTGCGCGCCTGGGTGGCCGAACAACTCGGCGCCATCGCCAAGCCCGATGACATCCGCTTCGCCGACAATCTGCCGAAGACGCGGTCTGGAAAGATCATGCGCCGGCTGCTGCGCAGCATCGCGCGCGGCGACGAGATCACGCAGGACATCTCTACGCTCGAGAATCCCGCGATCGTCGAGCAGTTGCGCGGCGACGGCTGAGGCACAGCCGGATTCGCCTCAGGCGTCTATCAGATTCACGATCGGCCCATACGCTGCGAGCAGATTATCCGCAGTGACGAGCTGCAGCGGTTCGCAGGCTGCCTGCGCCAGCAGCAGCCGATCAAATGGGTCGCCATGATGTAGCGGCAGTGCCGCAACGCGAGCGGCATGGCGTGATGACACCGGCAGCTCACGAAAGCCACTCTGACCGATGGCATGGGCCAGCGCCGTGGCGTCGCCGGCAATCTTGCCGATGCGCGCCTTGATGGCGATTTCCCAGATCGAGGCGGCCGACACCCAGATTTCGTCAGCGCCGGAAAGCAGGGCGCGGGCAGGGGCGCGCAATCTGCGGCTATCGGTGACCGCCCATATGAATACATGTGTATCCAGCAGGATTCGCATCAGCGGCCTTCGAAACCTGCCAGCACATCATCTGGCAGAGGTGCATCGAAGTCCGCGCTGGTTTTCACCTTGCCTTTCAGCACGCCGAAACGAATTTGCCGCGCAGGTTTCTCCAGTGCCGTCAGACGCGCAACCGGCTTCCCGCTGCGGCTGATGATGACGTCCGTGCCGCGAGCCGCCTGATCGACGAGTTTCGACAGCTGGGTCTTGGCCTCATAGATATTCACGCTTTCCATGACCCCATCTTACGTCCGCTCCTATTTCTGGTCTAGTCTGGTCAAGTCATCGCCACCCGCAGTTCTTGGCAGCAGCTCCATCGGGCTGCGCAGCCCCGCGGCCGAGGAGCTCAGGATGTGCGTATAAATCATCGTCGTGCTGACGTCGGCATGTCCCAGCAGCTCCTGCACCCGGCGAATGTCCACGCCCGAGTCGAGCAGGTGGGTAGCAAACGAGTGCCGCAGTGTGTGCGCAGTCACGCGCTTGGCTATGCCGGCGCGGCGCGCTGCAGAGTGCAGGGCACGCGCCACGGTTTGGGGATACTGATGGTGTCGACGGTGGATGCCAGTGCGCGGGTCCGTGCTCAGAGTGGCTGCCGGGAACAGCCAGTGCCAGCTCAAGGACTCCGGTGCACGAGGCAGCTTGCGAGAAAGAGCCCAGGGCACCTCGACACCCGGTACACCCGCTGCCCGATCCCGTGACCAAAGGTGGCGGGAGAAGTCGACCTGAGTGCGCAGCGCGCCTTCCGTCGGAGCGGGAAGCATCACGATGCGATCCTTGCCACCCTTCCCATGCCGTACGTAGATCAGCCGGCGTGAGAAGTCCACATCCTTGACGCGCAACGTCAGGCATTCCTGCAGGCGCAAGCCCGATCCATACAGCAGCGAACAAAATAGCCAGAACTCCGGCGCGACGGATGCAAGGAGTGCGGCAACCTCTTCGCGAGAAAGCACTATCGGCACATGCTGCGAAGTACGCGGCCGTCCGATCTCGCCCATCCACGGCAGATCCAATCCGAGGACTTCCCGGTAGAGAAAGAGAATCGCGGCGAGAGCCTGCTTGTGGGTGGACGGTGCGACCTTTGCGACGGTGGCAAGATGGGTGAGATAGCGCTCGATTTCCGGACCACCCATCGTCCGGGGATGTCGCAGGCTGTGAAAGCGAATGAAACGACGGACCCAGAACAAGTAAGCCTGCTCAGTGCGCAGGCTGTAATGTTTGAATCGGATACGGGCTCGCATTTGATCGAGCAACCGCGGTGCTGCGGTGCTGCGTGGGGCGGGCGCTGAAGGAGGTGTGTCAGTGCCTTCGTGGTTATGTCTGTACACGGCGCCAGCTCTGAGGCATAAAGCCTTGATTCTGATTGACTCATTCGCAATTGAGCGCCCAGGTTATTAACCAAAATGGCTAGTTATTCAGTTATTCACCATAGTTTCTGGCAGTGATCTGTACTGCGAAAACAAGTTAG
>JANPGU010000320.1:0-2244 GCA_031424095.1 Gammaproteobacteria bacterium | reverse complement strand
CAATGCCTCTGGCAGATCCTTCGGGAGGCACGAGATTTCGATGTCGGTGCGCAGATGCGACACCAGGCCGCCCTGTACCTTCACGCCGGGGCAGGTTGTCTCGTTCAGGAAGTGGATCGGCAGGTGAATGCGGATCGGATGATCGGCCAGCACGCGCTGCAGATCCACATGCAGCACCTGATTCTTGGCCGGATGCAGCTGCACGTCCTTGACGATGGCCTGATGGTCCTGCCCATCCAGCTTCAGCGTGATGACGCTCGAATAGAACTTCTCGTCAACGATCACGTTGAGCAGCTTCAGCTGGTCCAGCGTGATGTTAGAGGGCTCACCTTTGCCACCATAAAGGATGGCTGGCACCTTGCCCGTGCGACGCAGGCGGCGGCTCGCACCCTTGCCCTGGTCGTCACGCGTCGAGGCGCTGACTTCAAATGATTTACGCATGTTTATCTCCACACAGTTACAACACGATGCACGCCGCGACCAACGCGCATCACCTACAAAAACCTGGTCGCCAGAACTAATCGATATACATCGAGCTGACGGATTCCTCATCGCGGATGCGGCGGATGGTTTCCGCCAGCAATCCGGCCACCGACAGCACGCGGATACGCCCGCAGGCCTTGGCCGCTGCGGACAGCGGAATGGTGTCGGTCACCACCAGCTCATCGAGAGCAGAATTCGTGATGCGCTCCACGGCCTTGCCCGAGAGCACCGGATGCGTGATGTACGCCACCACGCGCCTGGCGCCCTGTTCCTTCAATGCCTCGGCCGCCTGGCACAACGTGCCGGCCGTATCCACAAGGTCATCGATCAGGATGCAGCTGCGATCCTTCACATCGCCGATGATGTTCATGATCTTCACTTCATTGGCACGCGGCCGCCGCTTGTCGATGATGGCAAGGTCCACGTCATCGAGCTGCTTGGCCAGCGCGCGCGCGCGCACCACGCCACCCACGTCTGGCGACACCACCACCATGTTCTCGTAACGCTGCCGCCAGGCATCGCCCAGCAGCACCGGCGAGCCGTAGACATTGTCCACGGGAATGTCGAAGAAGCCGGTGATCTGGTCGGCATGCAGGTCGATGGTGAGCACACGGTCCGCGCCCGCACCAGAGATCATGTTGGCGACCAGCTTGGCGGTGATCGCTGCGCGCGTGGCGCGCGGCCGGCGGTCCTGGCGTGCGTAACCGAAGTACGGGATGACTGCCGTGATCTTGCCAGCCGAGGCGCGCCGGCAGGCGTCGATCATCACCAGCAGTTCCATCAGGTTGTCGTTGGTCGGCGGGCAGGTGGACTGCATGATGAACACGTCGCGACCGCGCACGTTTTCCATCAGCTCGAGATTGACCTCGCCGTCGCTGAACCGACCCACGGACGCGCGGCCCAGCGGCACCATGAGGTGGCGGGCTACGTCATGGGCGAGCGCGGGGTTGGCATTGCCCGTGAAAAGCGCCATCGACTGGGCGTCCAAGTTGCTAACCTTTTGAAATCGTTAGGGAACCTGCAATTATAGCCGAAACGCGAAGGCCGAGCGTCTTTTTACAGGGCCGCGCCTGCACGCCGCGAAGGAGCGCTGGATGCTATGTTCATTTCGCCCAACGGCATCGCCTGACTGCGGCCGCGGGGAACAACATCAATCAAGGGGCCCATCGATGAACAAACCCGTTATCTGTCTTGCGCTGGCCATGGCCGCCACTGCGGGCGTAGCCGCGGAATCACCGCCGGGGCTCGACAGACTGGTGGACTGCGCCAGCCTGAAAGGCTCGCGCGAGCGCCTGGCCTGTTTCGATCAGGAAATCGCGCCCCTGGCGAAGGCACGCGCCACGGGTTCTGCACCAGTGGCAGCGGTCGCCCCGCCTTCCCGGCAGGCGCCAGCGCCATCCACTCCCGCCATTGCACCCGCTGCCCCCGGTGCCGCTTTTGGCCGCGAGCAGCTGGCGCCGAAGCTGCAGCCGGTCGTACCAGACGACGAACAGACACTGCATGCCAGCATTACGGAACTGCGCCAGACCGGCTCCAGTTTCATCGTCACGCTCGACAATGGCCAGGCCTGGCGCCACGACAATCAGGCCTTGGGCGAATACCTGAGGAAGGGTGAAGCCGTCACCATCAGCAAGGGTGCGCTCGGGTCCTATCGCCTGACCCGTGATGCAGGCGCCGCCAAGAACTGGATCCGCGTCACCCGCATCCGCTGAATCGATCCCGCAAAAGAAAACGGCGGCGGACTTTGCAGTCCGCCGCCGT
>JANPGU010000319.1:0-8345 GCA_031424095.1 Gammaproteobacteria bacterium | reverse complement strand
GCAGCTCCACTTCCGTGCGCTGCACCAGGTCACCGATGTAATGGATGTTCTCGGCCTTGAGGCAGTTGGCGCTGCGAACCGTGAGTTCGAGCTCGTCGACCGGCCGCAGCAGCAGCGGATCGAACTGCATCTCGGTGACCTTGCTGACGGCTTCGTCCTCGCCCTGCAGGTCCACGAACACCGACAGCTGGTCCTTGAGGATGCTGCCCGCGCGGCGGATGGCTTCCTCGGCGTCGATGGTGCCGTTGGTCTCGATGTCGAGCACCAGCTTGTCAAGATCCGTGCGCTGCTCGACGCGCGCGGCATCGACCGCGTAGGTAACACGACGCACCGGGCTGAACGAGGCGTCCAGCTGCAGGCGGCCGATCGGACGGGTGGACTCTTCGAACGCTGCACGCTGCAACGCCGGACGATAGCCACGGCCCTTCTCGACCTTCAGCGTCATGGTCAGGCTGCCGGCCTGCGTCAGGTTGGCGATGACCAGTTCCGGATTCACGATTTCGATGTCGTGATCGACCTGGATGTCGCCAGCGGTGACCGGGCCCGGGCCCTTCTTGATCAGACGCAGCTCGGCGCTCTCGCGCGAGTGCATGCGGATGGCCACGGCCTTCAGGTTCAGCAGGACGTCGACGACATCCTCCTGCACGCCTTCAATGCTAGTGTATTCGTGCAACACGCCTTCGATCTCGACTTCCGTGATGGCAGCACCGGGCATCGAGGACAAAAGCACGCGCCGCAGGGCATTGCCCAGCGTGTGGCCGAAGCCGCGTTCGAAGGGCTCGATCACGACGCGCGCCTGGCGCGGCGCAACCGGGTGCACCTTCACAACACGGGGCTTCAAAAATTCGTTTACTGAGGATTGCATGAAACCTCCACCATCACTTCGAGTAAAGCTCGACAACGAGATTTTCGTTGATGTCCGGCAGCACTTCGTCACGGCTTGGGGCCGCCCTGAAAGTACCGCGCATCTCTTTCTCGTTGACGTCCAGCCACTCGGGAAACCCAACCTGAGCCGCAACCGTCAGCGCGTTCTGGACGCGCAGCTGCTTGCGGGACTTTTCGCGAATCTGCACCACGTCACCGGCCTTCACCTGGTACGACGCGATCGTTACACCTGAACCGTTTACTTCCACGCACTTGTGGCTGACCAGCTGCCGGGCTTCGGCGCGGGTGACGGCGAAACCCATGCGGTAGACAACGTTGTCCAGCCGGCATTCGAGCAGGCGCAGCAGCGTCTCACCGGTAGCGCCCGGACGACGGGCAGCTTCCTGGTAATAGTTGCGGAACTGGCGTTCCAGCACGCCGTACATGCGGCGCAGCTTCTGCTTTTCGCGCAGCTGCGTGCCGTAGTCGGACAGACGCTGGCGACGCTCGCCCTTGATGCCACCTGGCGGCACCTGCAGCTTGCACTTGCTCTCGAGTGGCTTGACGCCACTCTTCAAGAACAGATCGGTGCCTTCGCGACGCGAGAGCTTGCACTTCGGACCAATATATCGGGCCATATCTACCTACTTCCTGATCGTTGGCACGCGTTAGACGCGACGCTTCTTGGGAGGACGGCAGCCGTTGTGCGGAATCGGCGTGATGTCTTCGATGCTGGTGATCTTCAGACCGCAGCCGTTCAGCGCGCGCACTGCAGACTCGCGACCGGGGCCGGGGCCGCCGACACGTACTTCCACATTCTTCAAGCCATGTTCCTGTGCTGCATTGCCGGCCTTTTCGGCGGCAACCTGCGCAGCGAACGGCGTGCTCTTGCGGGAACCACGGAAACCACAGCCACCGGACGTTGCCCAGGACAGCGTGTTGCCCTGGCGGTCGGTGATCGTGATGATCGTGTTGTTGAAGGAAGCGTGGATGTGCGCAATGCCATCGAGGACATTCTTGCGCGCCTTCTTCGGCTTCTTCGCGTTTGCGGCTGCTGTTTTCTGGTCGACCATCTTGATTCGTTGCCTTTAAAAGCTTGAGCTCTTATGCCTTGCCCGGAGGTGCGTTCAACTTCACCGCCTGCTTGCGCGGACCCTTCCGGGTTCGTGCATTGGTCCGTGTGCGCTGCCCACGCATGGGGAGACCCCTGCGATGACGGCCACCGCGCCACGTGCCCAGATCCATCAGTCGCTTGATGTTCATGGACACTTCACGGCGAAGGTCACCCTCGACAATCCACTTCGCGATCTGCGAGCGCAGCGCTGCAACTTCGGCTTCGGTCAGATCCTTCACCTTGGTGGAGAGATCGACGCCCGCCAGCTGGCAGCAGTCTTTCGCGCGAGTACGCCCGATGCCGTAGATGTGGGTCAGACCCACCCATACGTGCTTGTTCATCGGGATATTGATGCCGGCTATACGTGCCATTACTGCTCTCCAAACCTTGTCACATCAGCGCTCATTGATCAGCCCTGGCGCTGCTTGTGGCGCGTCTCGGAACAGATCACGTAAACAACGCGCTTGCGGCGCACGATCTTGCAGTTCTTGCAGATCTTCTTTACTGACGGGCGTACCTTCATTTCGAATTCCTCAGTGCTTCTCAACGACGACGGCTCTTAGCCGCCCTCGTTGTTGCGGCCGCCCAGCAGGTTGGCCTTCTTCATCAAACCCGGATACTGGTGCGACATCGCGTGCGCCTGCAGCTGCGAAATGAAGTCCATCACCACCACCACCACGATCAGCAGCGAAGTGCCACCAAACTGAAACGGCACGCCCTGCGAGGCCATCATGAATTCGGGCACCAGGCACACTGCGGCCATATACAGCGCGCCCCACAGCGTCAGGCGCGTCAGTACCTTGTCGATGTATTCACCGGTCTGCTGTCCCGGACGTATTCCCGGGATGAACGCGCCGGACTTCTTGAGGTTGTCCGCCGTGTCACGCGCATTGAAAACCAGTGCCGTGTAGAAAAACGCAAATCCGATGATGAGTGCCCCGTAGAGCACCAGATGCAGAGGCTGCCCATACGAAAGGGAAGCCGCAACGCGCTGCAGGAACCCGCCAATCGACGAATTGGGGTTGGAACCTGCGAAGCTCGCGATTGTAGCCGGAAACAGCAGCAGGCTCGAAGCAAAGATCGGGGGAATCACGCCGGCCATGTTCAGCTTGAACGGCAGGTGCGTGGTCTGGCCACCCATGAGCCGCCGGCCGACCTGGCGCTTGGCGTAATTGACGGTAATGCGGCGCTGGGCGCGCTCGATGAAGACACAGAACGCGGTAACACCGACCACGATCGCCAACAGCGCGATGGCCACGGGACCGGCCATTTCGCCCGTATTGACCTGTTCGATGGTGCGGCCGACCGCGCCGGGCAGCCCCGCAATGATGCCGACCAGGATGATCATGGAAATGCCGTTGCCGATGCCGCGCTCGGTGATCTGCTCTCCCAGCCACATCAGGAACATCGTGCCAGTGGTCATCGTGATCGTGGCCGGGAACACCCAGGTGAGGAAACCCGGTGTCAGCACCATGCCATTGCTCTGCATCGTGACCGCGGCCGCAAACGACTGCACCACGCCCAGCAGCACCGTGCCGTAGCGCGTGAGCTGGGTGATCTTGCGCCGGCCGGACTCGCCTTCCTTGCGCAGTTCCATCAGCGACGGCACGACCATCGACATCATCTGGATGATGATCGAGGCCGAGATATAGGGCATGACGCCCATCGCGAAGATCGACAGTCGCGCCAGGGCGCCGCCGGAGAACATGTTGACCACACCCAGGATAGTGCCGGACTGGTCATTGAAGAATGCAGCCACCCGCTCCGGATCGATACCCGGCACCGGAATGAAGGTGCCAATGCGATAAACCACCAATGCCCCGATCAGGAACGCCAGGCGCGTGCGAATCTCGCCGAAGCGCGTCGCGCCGCCCAGTGCAGCCGGGTTCATTGCGGGGTTATTGGCCACTATTGAGTAATTCCGTGCTTTGCCGTGCGCGCCAGTTACTTCGCGACAACCGGTTCGACGTCGGCAGCTTCGATGCGTCCGCCGGCCTTGGCAATCGCTTCGGCAGCACCCTTGGTGGCGCCGATGCCCTTGAGTATCACTGCCTTCTTCAGATCACCCGACAGCACTACCTTGGCCTGCGTGGCGAAGACGTCGACCACGCCTGCCTTGCGCAACACTTCCAGATCAATGACCGCGGCGTCGATGCCGTTGAGTTCGGACAGCCGCACTTCAGCGCGCGAAGCCTTGATCTTCGAACGGAAGCCGACCTTTGGCATGCGGCGCTGCAGCGGCATCTGGCCGCCTTCGAAGCCGACCTTGTGGTAGCCGCCCTTGCGGGCGCGCTGGCCCTTCACGCCGCGGCCGCAGGTCTTGCCCTGGCCAGCTGACGCGCCGCGACCGACGCGCAGGCGGGTCTTCTTCGAACCCTCGCCTGGCTTGATGGTGTTCAGTTTCATCTACTTCGCCTCTTCCACTTTCAGCAAGTGGATTGCGGTGTTGATCATGCCGCGGTTCTCGGGAGTGTCCGCGACCACCACCGAGTGGTGCCGGCGGCGCAGGCCAAGGCCCTTCACGCACGAAATGATGTTGCGCAACTCACCGAAGGTGCTGCCGAGCTGCGTAACGCGAACATTGCCTGCTGACTTGGTGACCATGAGCTTGATTAACCTGTGATCTCTTCGACTGTCTTGCCGCGCTTCGCAGCAATATCGTCCGGCGAACGCACGGCCGACAGGGCTTCGATGGTGGCACGGACCACGTTGATGGGATTGCGCGAACCGTAGCTCTTGGCGAGCACGTTGCGCACACCGACGCATTCCAGCACGGCGCGCATCGCGCCGCCGGCGATGACGCCCGTACCGTCGGAGGCGGGCTGCATCAGCACGCGGGTGGCACCATGCGCGCCACGCACTGCGTAGAAAAGCGTGCCCTTCTTCAGGCTGACATGCACCAGGTTCTTGCGAGCCTGCGCCATGGCCTTCGAGATGGCGACCGGCACTTCACGCGCCTTGCCGAAACCGAAGCCGACGCGACCGCCACCGTCACCCACCACCGTGAGTGCCGTGAAACCGAACTGACGACCACCCTTCACCACTTTCGCAGTGCGGTTGACCGCTACCAGCTTTTCGGTGAATTCGTCCGCCGACTGGTTTTTTTCCATTCTTGCCATCTGATAAACCTGCCTGGATTAGAACTCGAGACCCGCTTCACGTGCTGCATCGGCCAGAGCCTTGATGCGACCGTGATAACGGAACCCGGAACGATCGAATGCAACCTTGCTGATCCCGGCGGCCTTGGCCCGCTCGGCAATCTCGCGGCCCACAGCCTTGGCTGCGTCCACGTTGCCTGTGCCTTTCAGCTCCTTGCTCACCGCATCCTGCACGGTGGAAGCCGCAGCCAGGACGTTGGCGCCAGAGGCATCGAACACCTGCGCGTAAATGTGCCGCGGCGTGCGGTGCACCGTCAGACGGGCAACGTCGAGCTCGCGGATGTGCTGCCGGCTCTTGAGAGCGCGGCGCTGACGACGATCTTTGGAAGTGAGAGCCATGGTTACTTCTTCTTGCCTTCCTTCAACGTGATCTTCTCGCCGGCGTATTTCACACCCTTGCCCTTGTAGGGCTCGGGCGGACGGATGCCACGGATTTCCGCGGCAACCTGGCCGACGCGCTGTTTGTCGACACCCTTGATGAGCACTTCTGTCTGGGTCGGCGCTTCAATCGTGATGCCTTCAGGGATGGCGAACACCACCTGATGCGAAAAACCGAGGGTCAGGTTCAGCGACTTGCCGGCCACCGCGGCACGGAAGCCGACGCCAACCAGCTCGAGCTTGCGCTCGTAGCCCTTGGTGACACCAAGGACCATGTTGGCGAGGTGCGCCCGCACCGACCCGGCACGCATGCGCGCGCCATCGGCGTCGGTGTATGCAACCTGCAGGTTCTTGTCTGCCTCAGACACGGACACACCGTGGCTCAACGGCACGCTCAACGTGCCCTTTGCGCCTTTGATCGTGACCTGCTCGGCCGCAATCGTGGCGGTTACGCCCTGCGGCAGTGCAACGGGATTCTTGGCTACGCGCGACATAGTTTCTTCAGACCTTAGGCCACGATGCAGAGAACTTCGCCGCCCTGGCCGATGGCCCGGGCCTGGCGATCCGTCATCACACCCTGCGGCGTGGAAACGATCACGGTTCCCATGCCACCGAGCACCTTGGGCAGCTCATCCTTGCTGCGGTAGATGCGCAGCCCCGGACGACTGATGCGCTCGAGGCGATCAATCACGGGCCTGCCTTCGAAATACTTAAGGTCGATCGTCAGCCGCGGCTTGCCGGTTTCGGCAGCCACGCGAAAATCAGCGACATAGCCTTCGTCCTTGAGGACGCGGGCAATAGCCGTCTTGATCTTCGACGAATCGAGACTTACATGTGCCTTGCCGGCGGTCTGCCCGTTACGGATACGGGTCAAGAGATCGGCAACTGGATCGGTCATGCTCATGCTTGCTTACGCCTCTTACCAGCTCGACTTGACGAGCCCGGGGATTTCACCGCGATTGGCTACTTCGCGGATCTTGGTGCGGGCCAGACCAAACTTGCGGTACACGCCGCGCGGACGCCCTGTGAGTGCGCAGCGGTTGCGCTGCCGTGCCGGACTTGCGTCCCGCGGCTGCAACTGCAGCTTGCGCTGCGCCTCGGCGCGCGCCTCGTCGGAAGTGCCGGGGTCGCGGATCAGCTCCTTGAGCTGAGCCCGCTTCACAGCGTACTTTTCCACGGTGCGCGTGCGACGCTTCTCGCGTTCGACCATGCTTGTCTTGGCCATCGTCTTACCTCTGGCCCGTTACTTGCGGAACGGGAAATTGAATGCTGTCAGCAGCGCCCGACCGTGCTCATCGTTCACGGCAGTCGTGGTGATGGTGATATCCATGCCACGCAGCTGATCGATCTGGTCGTACTGGATCTCGGGGAAAATGATCTGTTCCTTCACACCGAGCGTGTAATTGCCGCGACCGTCGAAGGCCCGTGCCGACACACCGCGGAAGTCGCGGATTCGCGGCATCGCCACCGAGATCAGGCGATCGAGAAATTCATACATGCGCACGCCTCGCAGAGTGACCTTGCAGCCGATGGGCAGGTTCTCGCGCAGCTTGAACGCGGCGATGGCCTTCTTCGACTTGGTGATCAGCGGCTTCTGGCCGGTGATCTTCGCCATGTCGGCAGCGGCGGCGTCGACGACCTTGCGGTCAGCCACGGCCTCGCCCACGCCCATGTTGACCGTGATCTTGGTGATCCTCGGTACTTCCATCGGATTCTTGAGTGCCAGGTCGCTGATCAGCTTTGGCACAACAGTGGTCCGGTAATATTCCTGCAGTCTGCTCATGTTCTTGGCTTCGCTTACTTGACGTCGAGCACTTCGTTGTTCGACTTGAGGAAACGCACCCGCTTGCCGTCGGCCAGCGTCTTGACGCCGATCCGGTCGGCCTTGCTGCTGCCCGCATTCCAGATGGCAACCTTCGAAACATGCAGAGGCATCTGCTTTTCGACGATGCCGCCCGGCTGGTTGCGCTGGGGGTTCGGACGCGTGTGCTTCTTCGAGACATTCAAGCCATCGACGAGCACGGTTGAATCCGGCATTACCTGGGTGATCGCGCCCGTGCGGCCCTTGTCCTTGCCGGACAGCACCACAACCTGGTCGCCTTTACGCAGTTTTTTCATTTCAATAAACCTCAGAGCACTTCCGGTGCGAGGGAAATGATCTTCATGAACCGCACGTTGCGCAGCTCGCGCGTGACGGGCCCGAAAATGCGGGTGCCGATCGGCTCGAGCTTCGGATTCAGCAGCACAGCCGCGTTGCCATCGAAGCGGATCAGCGAACCATCCGGACGGCGCACGCCGAACGCGGTGCGAACCACCACGGCGTCATACACTTCGCCCTTCTTGACCTTGCCGCGCGGAATGGCATCTTTGACGCTCACCTTGATGACGTCGCCCACCGTTGCATAACGGCGATGCGAGCCACCCAGCACCTTGATGCACATCAGGGTGCGGGCGCCGCTGTTGTCAGCGGCATTGAGCAATGTCTGCGTCTGAATCATCGTGCCACCTGCCTAAATACCTTGATCAGACCGAGCTTGCGCGATCAATGACCGCAACCAGGCGCCAGGCCTTCTTGCGGGAAACCGGAGCACACGGGGAGATCGTCACCGTATCGCCCTGGCGCGCGTCGCCAGTCTCGTCGTGGGCCAGCAGGCGGGTGGTGCGGCGGATGTACTTGCCGTAACGCGCATGCTTGAGCACGCGCGTGATTTCCACCGCGATGGTCTTCGCCGTCTTGGCGCTGACCACCGTACCCGTCAGCGTACGCTGCAGTTTTTCAGCTGCTTCCGCCATGTTCATTTGACTCCAGTTTTGCCGCGCTGCTCGCGCTG
>JANPGU010000318.1:0-41192 GCA_031424095.1 Gammaproteobacteria bacterium | reverse complement strand
CTGCGAACGGGGCAGGCTGCCGACATGCGTGGTCAGGATGCGGTCGGTACTACGCTTCATGGCGGAACATGTTGTTGGACCGGTGATCGCCGCCGAGCCAGCGCGCAAGTTCGCTGTGCGCATCCTTCAAACGAATTGCATTGATCTTGTCCGCATCCTGATGATCGTGCGTGAACTCGCAGATCATGCCGTTCGGGTCTTCGGCATACACCGAGCGGCAATAGCCGTGTTCCAGCACATACATCTTCGGCTCCGTGTAGCCAGCGGCCACCAGACGCTGCTCGATGCCAGCCTGCGCCTCGGCATCGACATTCAGTGCAATGTGATGAAAGGGCGAAGGCGGGATTTTCGGTGAGAACAACGCGGCATCTTCTTCGTCGGCGAACTGGAAGAAGGCCAGCGCGCCGCCATCGCCCAGGCTGAAGAAGCAATGGCAGTACGTGCGGTCCTTGCCAAACAGATGGTCCATCTCGCACCAGGTGGCCACCAGCGGCAGGCCGATGATGTCTTCATAGAAATGGCGCGTCGCCTCGAGGTCACGCGAGGTGTACGCCGTGTGGTGCAGCCGCGAGGGCAGTTTTGCGGTAATGGCCATGCTGAGGTCCTCTCGAATTCAATAGGCAGATTTTAGCCGTGGCCCTGGAGCTCCGCACGCGCGATGCGGGCGCCCTCGACCATGGCGTGCAGTTTGGCGTCAGCCACTTCCCGCGGCAGATATTTCATGCCGCAGTCCGGTGCGACAATGATGTTTTCTGCAGCGACATAAGGCAGCGCACGGCGAATGCGTTCGGCGACGATCTCCGGTGTCTCGACGGTCATGTCCGCAAGGTCGATGACTCCCAGGATGATCTGCTTGCCCGGCAGTCCCTTGAGCACGCTGCAATCCAGTTTCGACTGTGCGGTCTCGATGGAGATCTGCTGGCAGGAGCACTTCGACAGTTCGGTAAGGAAGGAATAGCCTTCACTGCCCGGACGCGAGTGGATGATCGCGGCATAGCCGAAGCAGATGTGCACGGCCGTCTTGCCGGTGATGCCTTCCAGTGCCGTGTTCAGGGCTTCGAGGCCGAACTGCCGCGCTTCTTCCGGCCGCGCCTGCATGTAAGGCTCGTCGATCTGCACGACATCCGCGCCCGCGGCGAACAGATCGCGGATTTCCTCATTCACGGCCTTCGCGTAATCCATCGCCGCCTTCTCGCGGCTGCCACCGTAGTGATCGATCTGCGCCTGCTGCGCCATCGTGAAAGGACCGGGCACGGTGATCTTCACGCGACGGTTGGTGTTCGAGGTAAGGAAGCGCACATCCTCTACCATCACCGCATGCTTGCGGCGGATCTTGCCGGTGACGCGCGGCACGGGATTGGGATGGCCGCTGCGATCCAGCGCCGTGCCGTGGTTTTCCATGTCCACGCCTTCCAGAGCCGTCGCGAAACGGTTGGAATAGCTCTCGCGGCGGATTTCGCCATCGCTGACGATGTCGAGGCCGGCGGCTTCCTGCGCGCGGATCGCTATCAGTGTTGCATCATTCCACGCCTCTTCCAGATACTGCTCGGGAATGCGCCACAGTTCACGCGCACGCACGCGTGGCGGAAATCGTCCTGCTAGTTTGGCGCGATCGATCAGCCATTCGGGTTGCGGATAACTGCCGACGATGGTCGTTGGAAAAAGCATGCAGGAAACCCCTCTCTCTTATTTTCGCTCAGGCCATTTTGCGCCAGCGACCAGCGCGGCGCGAATCTCGTTGCCGTGTTCATTGATCAGCGGCGCCGGGTCAACCGATGTGGCGCGCTGGCCGTCGAACTGCACGGGTGGGCGCACCTGCTGCTTCGCTGCATGCGGATTGTCCACCGGCACCATCAACCCCAGATGCTTGACCTGCGGATCATCGACCACCGCATCGACCTTGTTGATCGGTGCAAAGGGCACATCGTGCCGGCCCATGATTTCCACCCACTCGGCCAGTGGACGCCGCGCGAACAGACTGTCCAGCTCGCGGCCCAGTTCCGTGTAGTTCTCGATGCGCAGCAGTCGCGTAGCGAAACGCGGATCGGCGCCGAGCTGCGGTGCATCCAGCGCCTTCAGCAGGCCGGTCCAGAATTTGTCCAGTGACGAGAGATGGATGGCAACGAGGCCGCCATCACCGGTACGCAGGATATGCGCCTGGGCCAATCGTGGCCGATCGGCGGATTTCGGCACCGTGCCCAGCGCGAAATAGGCGGTGAACGGCTCGATGGCGAAATGCGCCATTGCTTCGAGCATCGAAATTTCGACCACTCGACCCTTGCCAGTGCGGGTGCGATCGAACAATGCGCCGAGCACACCATACGCCGCATAGATGCCGGTGATGGCATCGGCCAGCGCCGGACCCATGAACCGCGGCTGGTCCTCATCGACCACCACACTCAGGAAACCGCTCAGCGCCTGTGCCACCGAGTCGTAGCTTGGACGATCGACATAAGGGCCGCTGGTGCCGAAGCCGCTGATGGTGCAATAGATGAGCTTCGGATTGATCTGTTGCAGCCGTGCCGCACCGGCGCCCAGCCGCTCTGCAGTGCCAGGCCGGAAGTTCTGGATGAAGATGTCCGCGTCCGCGATCAGCTGGTCGAATACCTTGCGGTCCGCATCCTGCTTCAGGTCGAGCGCGAGGCTGCGCTTGTTGCGATTGTAGGCCTGGAAATGCGGCGAGTAGTTGCCGCCCTGGTAGGAGCGGTAAGGATCGCCATCCGGGCTTTCGATCTTGATGACGTCGGCGCCCAGATCCGCCAGCATCAGGCCGCAGCAGGGGCCCGTGATGAACGTGCCCTGCTCGACAATGCGCACGCCGCGCAGAACATCCAGTCCCTTCATGATTTCTCCGCCGCAAAACCCGGCGGTAATACGCCGTCATAGCCCACCGCCTGCGAACCCGCATGCGAGAGTACGAATCCAATCGGCTTCACCTGCTCTTCGAGCAGATGGGCCACCAGGCTCGCGGTGCGCGCCAGGATCGGCACGCCTTTCAGTGCGCCCACCGGAAAGCCGGCATCCAGCAGCACCGCCGGAATTGCCGCCGACACATTCATGACCAGCGTCTTGCCAGTCAGTTCCGGCAGCAGCTCCTGCACCATGCGCGCCGCCGCGCGGTGCTGGTCGCTGAGGCCGGCCTGCGTGGCCACTTCAAACAGCCGCGTGGAGCGTGGATCCTCACCCTTGTGCAGCGGATGCCCGTAGCCAGGGATTGGTCGTTTCGAGGCCCGCAGCTCACCCACAGCGGCAGCCGCGGCATCGCGCAGCGACTGGGTGGCGCTGCGCGCGACCACATCGGCCAGCAGCACACCGGCATCGGCGGAGGCACCCAGGATGACCGAGCCGCAACCCAGGATTCCGGCCGCAACCGCGCCCTGCAGGGCTTCCGGTGCGGCGGCATAGGTCATGCGGGCCGCCTGCACGCTGGGCACCAGCCCATGCTCGGCAATGGCGACCAGCGTGGCGTCGAGCACCAGTCGCTGTGCAGGAGTGGGAAGACTGCCGGTGAGCAGCAACCAGAAATGATCGGTGAAGCTGACCTGTCCGATCAGCTCCTGACATAGATCCTTGCCGCGCACGACGATGACATCGGCGCTGGACGTGGAAATAGCCGACGCACGATGCGCCTGGCGGCCTATTTTCATGGCGGCAAAACCCCCGAAACTTCGTTATACGAAATAACTTTCGTCAATCGAACCAAAGTCTATCCTGTGACTCTATATATCGGGCTGTCAACGCAGTAAGCCGATTTGGGGGGATGAATGATGCACCAGGTTTCTTCAGCGGGAAGGCGCGAGGTCATGGGAGGCCTTGCAAAGGGGCTCGAGGTGCTGCGCACCTTTTCGCGCACCCGACCACACATGACGCTCAGCGAGATTGCGGCCCGCGCGGGTCTGCCCGCCGCAACCGCGCGCCGCTGCCTCAACACACTCGAGGAACTGGGATATGTGACCCGCAATGGCCGGCAGTTCCTGTTGCGACCGCGCGTGCTGGAGATCGGCGCCGTGTATCTCGAATCCATGGATATCGAGGCACTCACGCGCAACCATCTGGAAGAGATGGCGCGCGAAACCGGCGACTCCGCGGCCCTGTCCGTGTTGTCCGGCACGCGCATCATTTATGTGGCGCGTGCTTCGGCGCGCACCCAGATACGCATGGAAGCGCATGTGGGCAGCAATTTTCCGGCGTACGCCACATCGATGGGCCGGGTCCTGCTCGCCGGACTTTCCCCCGAGAGCCTGGCCAATTACTTCAACCAGGCAAAGATCGAGCGACTGACGGACAAGACCGTCGTTGATCGCGCTGAACTCGAACGCCTGCTGGCCGAAACGCGGCGCAATGGCTATGCCACCGCCGACGAAGAGCTGTCGATGGGCGTCGTGGCGCTGGCCGTGCCCGTGTATGACGGCACGGGTCGCGTCGTTGCAGCGCTCAACACATCGAGTCATGCGCGGCAGACAACGGTGGCGGCGCTGGTGGCAGATCGCCTCGGCACCCTGCAGCGGATCAGCAAGGCGATCTCTGCCGAGCTGGCCAACATCCCCGGCCTGTCGCTGAGCGCGCAGGTGTGACATCCACCGCAGGTCTGCGCTGGCGCGTGGAAGGCGTCGGCCCGGACCTGGTGCTGGTGCATGGCTGGGCGCTGGCCCTGGATTACTGGGATACCGTGGTGCCGCTGCTGGCGCCGCGGTTCCGGGTGCTGCGCTTCGACCGGCGCGGCTTCGGCGGCTCGGTCGGCACACCCTCGCTGGATGCGGACGGCGTGGATCTTTTCCAGCTTATGGATGCGGTGGGCATGGAACGCGCAGCGATACTGGGCATGTCGCAGGGCGCGCGTGTTGCCGTCGCAGCAGCGCTTGCGCATCCCGCGCGCGTGGCGGCGCTGGTGCTGGATGGTCCACCGATGCTGGGCAGTGCGGATTCCTCCGTTGCAAGTGCCGAGCAGGAAGTGCCGATGCAACAGTTGCTTTCCCTGTGGCGCAACGAAGGGGTGGCTGCTCTGCAGCGCGCGGTCAATGCGCTTTCACTGATGAAGCTTGCAAATCCGACGCCGGACGCAGGTGCGGCACTGGAACGCTGCTTTACGGCCTATCGTGGCGCGGATCTGACGCTTTCGAGTCCGACGCGCCTGCAGCCGGTGGAAGAATTGAATCTCCCGGTGCTCATCATCAATGGCGAGCAGGAATCACCGCAGCGGTTGCAGGCCGGCCAGCGACTGGTACAGCAGATCGCAGGCAGCCGCCTCGGTGTGATTCCGGCGGCGGGACATCTCGCCGCGCTGGATTCGCCCATGCGTTACGCCGCGATGCTCAGCGAATTCCTTGCGCGCGGCACAAGCACGGCGCCATGAAAAAGGCGCCTTCCGTTTCCGGAAGGCGCCGACTTTCAACCGCAGTCGTCAGATCAGAACTTGCGTTCCACTGAGACCACGTACGTGCGCGGCTTGCCGGGCACGCCGGTGACGCCACCGAAGGCCGTCGTGATGTCGCTGCGCGACTGGAAGTAGTACTTGTCTAAGAGGTTCTGGATCTCCAGCGCCATCTTCCAGTCCTTATCGTTCGCCCAGGTCACCTTCGCATTGGCCAGGAACCGACCATCGACCTTACTCCACGGCGTGTTCTCCGCCGTCGTGAACACCTTGCCCTGGTACGAACCATCCAGCCGGTACGAGAGCGTGCCGGCACTGAGCGGCTGGTTGTACTGCGCACCCACCGAGTACGCCAGCTCCGGCGTATACGGTGTGATGGAGCCAACCGGAATCGTCGTGTTCGGCAGGTTGCCGGACGAATCAGGCGTGTTCGAGTACTTGAAGTGCAGGTAGCTCGCGCTGGCATCGAACGACAGATTGTCAGTCGCATTGGCTGTGACTTCGAGCTCCGCGCCCTTCACATCCGCCGCGCCGATGTTGGACGGCCGCGCGCAGGGCTGCGCGGGGAAGGGTGCCGATTCCGGACAGTTCTGCTTGCCGAGGATGATGTCCTTGTACTTGTTCAGGAAGATCGCGCCGTTCACGCGGAGGCGGCGCTCGAGCAGATCGGACTTGAAGCCTGTCTCGTAGGTGGTCAGCGTTTCCGGATTGAACGGCAGCTTCTGCGTCGAGAAGAACGGCCGGGGGTTCACGCCGCCGCCCTTGTAGCCAGTCGACACCGAGGCATACGCCATGAACTCCGGCGTGAAGCGATAGTCGCCCACCACGCGCCAGTCCCAACGATTTTTTGGCCCGAAGCTGCCCGTGATGTTGTAGAGGTTGGCGAGCAGGCAGTTCGTGTTGCCCGTGAACGGGAAGCCGCAGGACGCGTCGGTGGCGACCGGCGTGCCGTCCGGGTTGGAACGGAAGTACGTGTAGTCCTTCTGGTCCCTCGTGAAGCGAAGGCCGCCCGTGACGCTCGCCGCCTCCGTCGGATGCAGCGTCACGGTGCCGAAGGCCGCCTTCGTGGTGCTCGGCGTGGTGTCCGGACCGTGCAGGAAGTCGATGGTCGGACCCACGTAGTTCAGGTCGACGCGGGCCGTGTAGATGCCCTTCTGGTCGAGGTAGAACGCACCGAGGGTGCCCTCGGCGAAGCCGCCGGCGGACTTCATGTTCAGGCGCACTTCCGACGTGAAGGCATGGTGGTTCAGCTCGTTGTCGAGCTGGGACAGCGGCAGCGGGCTCGCGTCCTGGTCCTGGCCGAACTTCGAGTTGTACTTGCGCCAGGAGCCGATGTACACGAGCTCGGCATTGTCGTTGATATCGTAGTTCAGGGTGGCATTGAAGCCATGGCCGTAGAACTCTGTAGTCGGCACGGCGAAGTAGGGCTTGAACGGCGCTTGCGGACTGCGCGCCATTCCATCGAGGAAGTTCGAATAGCTGACAAAGCGCTTGTCCCAGCCCAGGAGGTTTGCACCGGTGTCGCAGCTGTACGGGCCCGCGGGCACGAAGTGGCAGTCATACGGAATCGGACTGCCGTTCTTGCCTACCAGCAGGGGCACCCGGGGAGCGCCAAACAGGTCCACGGACGTCGACTTGCCCGTCGTGGCTGGATTGAAGTTTCTGGAAAGGGGCACCGTGGCGCCGGCGGCGATGAGGACCGTCGGAATCGCTTCGGACTTCTCCCGCGTGAAGTCGGCCGAGAGGTTGACCTCGAACTGGTCGTTCGGCGTGAAGCGCAGCGCCGAGCGGGCAGCGGTGATGTTCTGGCCGCCCATGGTCTGGTAGTCCGAATTGCGATTGCCGCGAGTGTTGTTCTGCGGGACGTTCGAGGTCGGATGCGTCTGGCCGTAGTCGAGCATCGCGACGTAACCATCATTGCTGCGGTTCATGCCCGACACGCGCACCGCGACCGTATCGCTGAGCTTGATGTCGGCCATCGCGCGCGCCGTGATCTCGTTCAGCGAACCATACGACAGGCGCAGGGAGCCGGTGTCATCGCCCTTCGGCTTCTGGCTGAACAGCTTGATCGCGCCGCCAATGGCGTTCTTGCCCGCGAGCGTACCCTGCGGGCCGCGCAGGATCTCGATGCGGTCCAGGTCGATCAGCTCCAGCAGCGAGCTGGACAGTGTCGGGATGTACACGTCGTCGATGTAGACGCCTACACCCTGGTCCAGCGCGTAGTTGAAGTCCGTCTGGCCGACGCCGCGGATGAACGCGATGAGGCCCGAGCCGCCGCCCTGCGGCTGCGGGCGCAGCGACACGTTTGGCGCCTGCGCGGCGACCTGCGCGATGTTGGTCTGGCCACGCACCTCGAGCATCGCGGCGTTGATCGCGGTGATCGCAATGGGGGTGTCCTGCAGGCGCTGTTCGCGAAACTGCGCGGTAACGACCACTTCCTGAAGCTGATCAGGCTGCTCGGGCTGGTCGGCAGCAAAGGCAGGCGCGGTGCCGAGCACGGCCATCACGCTTGCGGCAACACTCAACTTGGGCGCGACTCGAAAGTCTTTCACTTGATATTCCCTCATCATGCGGCTGTTTGTTTTCAGACTCACGGCGACGCCGGATGCCGTGATATGGAGCAAGAGTAACGCAGGCGGAAGACCTTTGTTGTCTTAACAATGGAGTTATCACAACAATAGCAGTCATGGCGGACATCGCCGCGGCAGTAATTAACGGAACGCGATTGAGGGTATTAGCGGGGCGCTATTGCGGGACGGCGCGTTCCGGCCAGGTGACATCCAGCAGCGTGGTGCGATTGCGGCCTTCGTCCTTGCTGGTATAGAGCGCCTGATCCGACGCTCTCACCACGGCCAGTGGATCGCCGTGCGGAACCGGATGCGCCGCCGCAACACCCACGCTGACGGTAAGGACGCCAAGCTGCGTCGCCATGTGCGGGCGCTTGAGATCGTGGACAGCGCGGCGGATGCGTTCTGCCACGAGCGCCGCATTGTCGGTGCTGGTCTTGGGCAGGATGACTGCGAATTCCTCCCCGCCGTAGCGTGCCGCCACGTCATCGGGATGAAACAGGCCGCTGACAATGGCGCCCGCCACGTCGCGCAGGCACAGATCACCCCGTGGGTGACCATAGCAATCGTTGAACTGCTTGAAATGATCGACGTCGATCATCAGCACGGCGATGGGCCAGCCACCGGCCAGCGCTCTGGCCCAGGCCTCCTCCAGCACTTCATCGAAGCGGCGTCGGTTGGCGAGGCCGGTGAGGCTGTCCTTGCGAATCAGCGAGGCGAGTTCCGCGTTGGCGCTTTCCAGCTCCAGCTCTGCGCGCCGGCGCAGGGTAATGTCGCGCAGGGTAACGACAAAACCCTCGTCGCCATTCGGGCCGCAGTTGCGCGTCAGGCCGCTGTCCTTCTCGACCTGCATGAGGTCGAAGGCGCGGTCGCGGAAATGCTTCATGTGGGCTTCAATCCACACCATGTTGCCGGCGCCGTGATTGGCGCGGAATACCAGCGTCCGGGAGCTGCGCTTTGCTTGCGCTTCCTCCAGCTGTGCGCCAATGATGTTGAGATCGAGCACATGCACGTAGTCGCGCCAGGTGCTGCGCAGGAAAACCTCTGGCTCGATGCCAACCACTTCGCGCACCGCCGGCGACACATACAGCCGTCGCCCATCGAGATCGGTGAGGATGATGACGTCGGAGGAATGATCCATCAGCAGCCGCAGGCGGTTCTGCAGTTCCTCACTGGCCCGATGCGCCTGCCTGCCTTCGGATAACGCTACGATCAAGGGAAACAGCGAGACCAGCAGTGCCGCGACGAAAACCTGCAGCACCACATAGCCATCAGCCAGCATCGGGTACGCCGCGAACTTTCCGCCACCCTGCATGGCCGGGACCGGACCATAGCCGTGCGAGGTGGCCAGTGCGCCCATCGTCACCACGATCAGCAGCGCCACGGCCGTGCCGACAAAGCCGCCTCGGTAGGCAACGCGCATCATCGGCGGAAAGATCAGGAACAGCAGTGGCACCGTGCTCTGGAAGAACACCAGCGCGCAGACAGCAACCACCACCCCGAGCGTGAGCAGCGATTCGGTGATGGTCGCGGGCATCAGGTACCGGCGCAACTCACCGTTGCGCAGTGCCAGCACCACCGGCGTCATCACGGCAATGCCGAGCCCATGACCGATCAGTATCCGCTGCGCGGTGGCCATTTCCAGCGGGCTGCCGAGGATGGCGTAGAAGATCACCAGCGCCAGTATCAGGGATGCGGGACCCAGCAATGCTGCTCCGGCCAGAAAACGCAGGAAATTGCCACGGACGGTGAGCTGGGCCGCGCTGCGGACGGTGCCTGCGACTGCCAGTGCGGCAACCAGCACCTCCAGCCCATTGAACAGCGCAATCCAGGGTATGACTGCGGCATTCGCATGCAGGTAGAATGCACTGGCTGCGCCGGCAACGACTCCGGCCGCCAGCAGCAGCGGCCAGCGCGAGCGCGGTGACGTCAGCAGCAGGCCGAGCGCGAAGCCATTGGCCAGCCACAAGCTGGAAGCTGTCGTGAAATTACCCGTGAGTGTCTTGAAGCCGACCGCCAGCAGGAATACGCCGACGCCCATGATTGCGACATCGAGCATGGCCATGCCGATGGCGCTGCGTGAGCTGCTGCTGGAATTATTCGGGCCGGGCATTGAAGACGTCAGGCTGGTCGAATATTCATGGATCAACGCGCTGCACGGCTGGCCGCTGGCGGTGACGCGGCGACAGCGCATCTACCTGCGCTACGGCGTCGCCGAATTCTTTGCCAATGCCGAGCTGGTGGTGCACGAATATCATCATGTCATGAAGCAGTGGAATACGGGCCGGCTGACGGTGCTTCGCTATCTCATCGAATCGCTGCGGCATGGCTACTGGAACAATCCCTTCGAGGTCGAAGCCCGGGACATGGCGACCCGCCACGCCGGATTCTATTCCGCGGGCCAGCGCGGAGTCGCGAAGTGATGGGCATTTCCTGCGCAGCGCCCCTGCTGCGTCGCAATTAGAGCGTGATGGGTCTCACAACCTTCGACCGGGTGGTCGCAACCGCCCTACAATTGCCGCCATGAAAGAGGCGGGAAATTACGCTGTGATCGTGGTGGGTGGCGGCCATGCCGGTGTGGAAGCCGCGCTGGCTGCGGCACGCCGTGGCGCGCGCACGCTGCTGCTGACGCAGAGCATCGAAACTGTCGGCGCAATGAGTTGCAATCCGGCCATTGGCGGCATCGGCAAGGGCCATCTGGTACGCGAGATCGATGCGCTGGGTGGCGCCATGGCGCGCGCGGCCGATGCGGGCGGCATCCAGTTCCGCACGCTGAATGCGAGCAAGGGGCCTGCCGTTCGTGCCACACGTGCGCAGGCGGACCGGTCGCTGTATCGCCAGGCGATCCGTTCTGCCGTGGAAACACAGGCCGGACTCGATGTGTTCCAGCAGGAGGTGGCGGATCTCACACTGAGCGCCGGGCGCGTGAGCGGTGTGGTGACCGCGACTGGAATCTGTTTCTCCGCGCGTGCCGTCGTGCTCACCACCGGCACCTTTCTGGGTGGCCGCATTCACGTCGGCCTCGAGAATTTCGCAGGTGGCCGTGCGGGTGATCCCCCTTCGCTGCGACTGGCCACCCGACTGCGCGAACTTATGCCGCGCACTGGCAGGTTGAAAACCGGTACGCCGCCACGCATCGACGGTCGCACGATTGATTACCAGCGGCTGGTGGCGCAGCCGGGCGATGACCCGCGACCGGTATTCTCGTTCCTGGGACGGCGCAGTGATCATCCGCGCCAGCTTCCCTGCCATGTCACGGCCACCAACAAGCGCACGCACGCCATCATCCGTGCGGCCACCGACCGTTCACCCCTCTTCACCGGCGTGATCGAAGGCGTGGGTCCGCGTTACTGCCCTTCGGTGGAAGACAAAGTGGTGCGGTTTGCAGATCGCGATTCGCATCAGATCTTCCTGGAGCCGGAAGGATTGAGCACCCACGAGGTCTATCCCAACGGCATCTCCACCAGTCTGCCGTTTGACGTGCAGCTGGCCTTCGTACACAGCATTCCAGGGCTGGAACGCGCGCACCTGACGCGGCCTGGTTATGCCATCGAATACGATTACTTCGATCCGCGTGATCTGGCGAACTCACTTGAAACCCGCGCCTTGCCGGGCCTGTTCTTCGCGGGCCAGATCAATGGCACTACCGGTTATGAAGAAGCGGCTGCACAGGGACTGCTGGCCGGTATCAACGCGGCGGCACGGGCCTGCGAGCTGCCCGGCTGGGTGCCCGGGCGCGATGTTGCCTATCTCGGCGTGCTGGTCGATGACCTCACCACGCAGGGAACACGCGAGCCGTACCGCATGTTCACCAGCCGCGCGGAATACCGGTTGCTGCTGCGCGAGGACAATGCCGATGCACGGCTCACCGCGCGCGGCCGCGAGCTGGGTCTCGTCGAGGATGAGCGCTGGCGTTTCTTCAATGAGAAGCAGGATGCTGTGGAACATGAAGTGCGCCGACTCGAGACCACCCTGGTGCGCGCGGCAACGGCGCCGGTGAACTGGCAGCAGGAAGTGCTGGGCGGGCCGCTGTCGCGCGACCAGTCGGCGTTCGAGCTGCTGCGCCGGCCAGAGGTCAGCTATGAATCGCTGCTCAGTGTCGTCGGAGCAGGCGCTGCGCTTGCGGACGAACGCATTGCCGAGCAGCTGGTGCTGGAACTCACCGTGCGGGCGCGCTACGCCGGCTACATCGAACGACAGCATGCCGAGATCGAACGGCAGCGGGATCACGAGGCGGCGGCGCTGCCAGCGGACATCGACTACTGCCATGTATCGGGGCTTTCCAACGAGGTGCGGCAGCGGCTGGCTGAAGTTCGGCCGGTGACGCTGGGCCAGGCTGCGCGGGTGCCCGGCATTACGCCCGCAGCAATTTCATTGCTGCTGATTCATCTGAAGCGCAGGCGTGCCAGCGCCTAAGGATCCACAAATGGACGATCAGGTCACCCAGAATACGCAGACGCGCCGGATCGCGATCGCGCTGGTCATCGTGATCACATTGGGCGCCGGAGGGTGGTGGTTCTGGCAGCGCCCGGCTACCGCGCGGCCGGCCGCAGCGGTCGCTGCAACATCCCCGACGGCGGTTGCAGCGGTTGCAGCGCCAGATACGGCGCCGGCGATCAAGCATCCACTGACCACCGCGGCGGAAACTCCGCCCGCGGCCGCAGCCGCGCCCACGGATCCCGACGCGACCATGCGGGAAGGGCTGGCAGCGCTGCTCGGCGAGCCCGCGCTGGCAGAATGGCTGATTCCGGAGCAGCTGCTACGACGTCTGGTAGCCACTGCGGACAATCTCCCGCGCAGCACGCGCCTCGAGCCGCTGCGTCCTTTGCGCGCGCCCACCACACCGTTTGCCGTGCGCCGCGAAATGCTGGAGGCATCCACCGGCACCGAGCGCATCACGCTCAGCGAACAGAACTTCGCCCGCTACGACAGCGCCGTCGCGGTGCTGGCAAAAACCGACATGGGCGCGGCGGCAAGGCTGTACCGGCAGCTATATCCACTGCTGCAACGGGCCTACGAAGACCTGGGTTATCCCGATAGATATCTCAATGACCGCGTGGTCGATACAATCGATCACCTGCTGGCTACGCCGGAGCCAAAGCAGCCCTTGCTGCTGGAGCAGCCCAAGGTGCTGTACCGATTTGCAGATGTGGATCTTGAATCCCGGTCCACCGGCCAGAAGCTGCTGCTGCGCATGGGCGTAAGCCACGCCAGCATGATCAAGCAGAAGTTGCGCGAGTTTCGCGCACAGATTGCCAACAAGGAGTAGTGAATGTCGTTTCTTGAAATCGGGTATCTGCCGATCATCATCCTGATCGCGATCATCGTCGTCGCGATCCGTGCCTTGGTCCAGGTGCCGCAGGGTTACGAGTTCACGCTCGAAAAGTTCGGCCGCTACAAGCGCACCATGGAGCCGGGCCTGCATTTCATCGTGCCGTTCTTCGAGGCGATCGGTCGCCGCATCAACATGATGGAGCAGGTGCTCGATGTGCCGCGCCAGGAAGTGATCTCGAAGGACAATGCCATGCTGGGCGTGGACGCCGTGGTGTTCTTCCAGGTGCTGGATGCCGCGAAGGCTGCCTATGAAGTGGACAACCTGCGGCTGGCCATCATCAACCTCACGATGACCAACATCCGCACCGTGGTGGGCTCGATGGATCTCGATGAGACGCTGTCCAAGCGCGACGAGATCAACCATCGCCTGCTGCGCGTGGTGGACGAGGCGACCTCTCCCTGGGGCATCAAGGTCACCCGCATCGAAATCAAGGACATCCAGCCGCCGGCGGATCTGATCGATTCCATGGCGCGGCAGATGAAGGCCGAGCGCGACAAGCGCGCGAACATCCTCGATGCGGAAGGTTATCGGCAGGCGGCGATTCTCAAGGCTGAAGGCGAGAAGCAGTCGGCGGTGCTGGAAGCCGAGGGAAGGAAGGAGGCCGCGCTGCGCGACGCTGAGGCCAGAGAACGGTTGGCCGAAGCAGAAGCCCGCGCTACCACGATGGTTTCGAAGGCCATTGCGGAGGGCAACACCAACGCGCTCAACTACTTCGTGGCGCAGAAATACATCGAGGCATTGAAGGAGTTCGCGACGTCGCCGAACCAGAAGGTGTTCTTCCTGCCGGTCGAGGCTTCCAGCCTCATTGCGTCGGTAGGTGGCATCGCCGAGCTCGCCAAGGATGCGATGCAGCAGCAGGCTGCAGCACGCTCAGGTGCAGCGATCAACACCGGAGCACCACGGTGATCGCGTTTGCGCAGGGCCTGCAGTGGTGGCACTGGTGGATCGCCGCGGCCGCGCTGGCCGCGATCGAAACCTTCCTGCCGGGTGCAATTGCAATATGGTTCGCAGCTGCCGCCGTGGTGGTGGGTGGATTGCTGCTGGTAGTGCCCATTCCGTGGCAACTGCAGCTGGTGCTGTTCGGCGCCCTGGGCGTGGTCGCCATAATCGTGTGGCGTCGCTATCGTCATCCCGATGCGCCTGAATCCTCGCAGGCCGCGCTGACCCAGCGCGGCTCGCATTACATCGGCAAGTCGTTCACGCTGGTCGAACCCATCCAGGGCGGCAGTGGCAAGATCCAGGTCGGCGATTCGGTCTGGCTGGCTCGTGGCGCGGATGCGCCGGCGGGTGCGCGGGTGCGCGTGGTGGCAGTGGACGGTGTGGTCCTGAAGGTTGAAGCGCTGGGTTAGCGTCCGTGCAGCTGTCCGGGGCTGTGGCGTACACTTGGCCGCGAGGGTTGTGAATCGGGGGTATCATGACATTGCTCAGCCAGTTGCTGGATCTCAAGGGCCATGGTGTGCATGCAGTGGCGCCGGGTGCATCGGTTATCGATGCCATCCGCTGCATGGCCGACAATCACGTTGGGGCGCTGCTCGTGCTTGAAAACGGCAGACTCGCGGGCATCGTTTCCGAACGTGATTATGCCCGCAAAGTCGTTCTTCACGGCAGGGCATCATCGAGCACCGCAGTGCGCGAAATCATGACGACGCCGGTGGTCACTGCCGGGCCTTCCGACACGGTCGATCATGCCATGCGCATCATGACCGACCGGCGCATCCGGCATCTTCCGGTGGTACAGAACGAGCAGGTTATCGGAGTCGTCTCCATCGGCGATCTGGTGCGCTCCGTGATCGATGCCCAGCGATCCACCATCGAGGCCCTGCAGAGCTATATCCAGGGCTGACACGCTCGCTGCCGCGCGCCTTTGCTGACACATTGAATTCCCGGCTCCCGGGGATTCGCTGGTTCCAACCAGCCCTGGGCGGCACTTGCTCAAAGTGTGACGCAACGGGTCCAGCGCCTGGCGGAAAGCGCCGTTAATACGCAGCAGACAAGCTGATTGACGATGTTCGGCGTCGCTAACCGGTGTGCGGGGTCTGGTCGTTGCCGCTCGCCGTACTCAAAGGATCTGCAATCGACGGATTTCCGGCGTTGCACTGTGACGGAAGTCTCAATTCATCGGCGGCACGACTCTTGCTCACCTATAGCCACAATGTCCATTGAACTACAAACCACACGCAGCGCCGCGGAATTGCTGCTGGCCCTCGGCGAGAACGAGGCGGCCACCGTGCTCAAGCATCTGGATGCCAAGGTAGTCCAGCGCCTCGGCACAGCCATGGCGCAGATCAAGTCCGCGTCGCGCGACGAGGTCACCGAGGTAGTCGGTGACTTCGTGCTGACCATGGACGGACAGGCCGATATCAAGATCGGCTCGGATGACTACATCCGCACTGTACTGACCAATGCACTGGGCGACGACAAAGCCAGCGGCATCATCGACCGTATCCTGGTGGGACGGAAGAGCAAAGGCCTGGACGTATTGAAGTGGATGGAGCCACGCGCCATTGCCGAGATCGTGCGGCAGGAGCATCCGCAGGTGCTGGCCATCATCATTTCCTATCTGGACTCCGAACTGGCCGCGAAGGTATTGGCCGAGCTGCCGCAATGGGTGCAGGCTGAGGTGCTGCTGCGCGTGTCTCAGCTGGACGGCATCCAGCCGGCCGCACTGGGCAAGCTTGACGAGATGATCGAGAAGCAGATCGCTGGCAAGGGCACCAGCGTATCGGCCAGCCTCGGCGGCGCCAAGGCAGCTGCCAGCATCCTGAACATGTTGCCCGCTACAACACTGGAAGAGCTGCGCAAGGCCGATGAAGGCGTCGCCCAGAAGCTGCAGGACCTGATGTTCGTCTTCGACGACATGATCCAGATTGACGATAAGGGCATTCAATCCGTGCTGCGCGAAGTCGACTCCGCACGTCTGGTCATCGCCCTCAAGGGCGCTGACCAGAATCTGGTGGCCCACTTCCTCAAGAACATGTCGCAACGTGCAGCTGAAATGCTCAAGGACGACATGGAATCGCGTGGACCGGTGAAGCTGTCCGAAGTTGAAGCTGCACAGAAGGAGATTCTGCTCATCACCAGGAAGCTGGCTGATGCCGGCACCATCGTGCTGGGCGGCGGTGGTGGCGAGGCCTACGTATGAACGACGTGCTGGAACAGGATGAAATCGATGCCCTGTTGAGGGGCGTCAATTCCGGCGCCCTCGACATGTCGCCGAGGCAGGCAGACGATCCTTCGATCGCCCGGGACTACGATTTCAGTACGCAGACGCGCATTGTCCGCGGCCGCATGCCGACGCTCGAGATGATCAACGAGCGGCTGGCGCGTGCGCTGCGCCTGTCTATCTTCAGCATGTTGCGCCGCTCGCCGGAGATCTCCGTGCTGGGCATCTCGACGCCCAAGTATGCCGAATACATTCCCACACTCAGTGTGCCGACCAGTCTGAATCTGATCCGCTTCCTGCCGCTGACTGGAACGGGACTCATGATTTTCGAGGCGAAATTGATTTTTGCCCTCATCGACACCTATTTCGGCGGCAACGGTCGCCACGCGAAGATCGAGGGCCGGGATTTCACGCCCACTGAGAACCAGATTATCCAGATGCTGCTGGATCAGCTCATTGCTGCCGTGCAGGAAGCATGGTCTCCCGTGATGGCTTCCAAGGTGGAGTTCATCAATCGGGAGATGAACCCGCACTTCGCAAACCTGGTCAGTCCCACCGAGATCGTGGTTGTCAGCCGCCTGCGTCTCGACATTGATGGCAAGGGTGGCGAGATCCACATCACGCTGCCGTACGCCATGCTTGAGCCCCTCAAGGACACTCTTCGTGCCGGCATGCAGAGCGATCGGGCAGATCGTGAGGAGCGCTGGTCGCAGTTGCTGCGCAATGAACTTGAGGATTCCGAAGTTGATCTCGTGACCCGCCTCGGCGCGGTAGACATGACCGTCAGCTCGCTGATCGATCTGCGTCCGGGTGACATCATTCCCTGTGAGTTCAATGGCAGTGTGACCGTTCTTGCCGACGGCATTGCGCTGTTCTCCGGTGAGCTGGGCCAGCAGCGCGGCAAGCAGGTAGTGCGTATCAGTGAAATGAACATCCGCAAGTCCGGCAATTCGCTCGACGTATTTGTAAGGAAGACTGCATGAACGCTGCCGTAATGCCCGCTTCTGACGTGGTTCTCGATGTAGGCGTGAACCTGACCCTCGAAGTCGGTCGGGCGCGCATGACGATACGGGACTTTCTGGCACTGGGACCAGGATCCATCGTGGAGCTGGAACGGCCCGCCGGCGACCCACTGGATGTGTTCGTCAACGATCGGCTGGTCGCGCATGGCGAAGTCGTGATGGTGAATGAACGATACGGCGTGCGGTTTACGGAAGCTGTCGGTGCGTCGGACGTGCGGCGATGAGCCGCAGGGACCATCTGCCGGGATCATGGCAATGAGCTCAGATCTGAAATTCCTGGTGGTCGATGATTTCTCGACGATGCGTCGCATCGTCAAGAACTTCCTCCTCGATCTCGGCTACACCAACATCACCGAAGCCGACGATGGCAAGACAGCGCTGCCTATCCTGAAAGCAGGCGGAATCGACTTCCTCGTTACCGACTGGAACATGCCCGGCATGCACGGACTGGAGCTGTTGCAGGCAGTGCGCGCTGATCCTGCAATGGCACAGCTGCCGGTGTTGCTGGTCACGGCAGAAGCCAAGCGAGAGCAGATCATAGAAGCGGCCAAGGCCGGCGTGGATGGCTATGTAGTGAAACCCTACACTGCGCAAACTCTGAAAGACAAGATCGAGAAGATTCTGGCCTCCCGGGCGGCAGCCTGATGGGCGCGATCAAGCCCGATTTCGCCATGCGATACCGTGCTGCAATGGCCCGGATCAATCATGCCTACGCACTTGGAGACGAGGTTGACTTTGAGCTGGCACTGGATGAATTGTTTGCCGGCCGGAAAGCGCTAGTCCTGTCCGATGTGCAGCGGCTGTCGAAATCAATGCTGGGCGCATTGACCCGCTTCCGGTCGCAGTCCCGCTTCGCCACACTGGCCGCCCAGGACATTCCCGATGCACAGCAGAGTCTGGATCATGTGCTGACCATGACCGAAGAAGCGGCCCACACCACCCTCGACATCATCGAGCGTTCTGCGCCGCTGGCGGACGCCACTGCGCGTGGCGCCGCAGCTCTTTCCGACACGCTGGATGAACGCTCCCACAAGGAGATCAGGCACTTCCTGGCTGAAGTACGTGGCAATGCCGAGCAGGTACGGCGCAACCTCACGGACGTGATGCTGGCACAGGGATTCCAGGATCTGTCGGGGCAGATCCTGCGTGGCGTACGCACCCTGGTCGGAGAGGTGGAATCGGCATTGGGGGAGCTGGCATCGATTGCCGGCGTGGATCTGCAGCGATCGGCGCTGCCAGATTACCCGGATGGTGGCGCGCAGGGACCAGCCATTCCCAACCTCACTCGCAATGTCGTCTCCGCACAGGACGACGTCGACAACCTGATCGCGAGCCTGGGCATCTAGGGCATTCAAGGACAGCTTGAAACACAAAACCGCCCCTCGCGCGCATGTCACTCTGGAGGCGGGTTGCACACTGCACGAGGCAATCGAATTGCAGTTCCTGCTGCTGACGACGAAGTGTGCCAGCGACACGGTGATCGTCGATGGTGCGCTGGTCGAGCGAGTCGATACCGCGGGCCTCCAGTTGCTGGTGGCGTTTGCGCTGGACCAGGCGCGAGCTGGCCGCTCGCTGCGGTGGTCTGGGGCGTCCGACCTGCTGGTACGCAGCAGCCGCCGCCTGGGTCTGGACACAGTGCTTGGATTGGCCGGGAACACCGATATTCAGGTGTTGCAGCCATGAATACGGAACTGGACCAGTTCCAGGATGTTTTCATAGTCGAGAGCCTTGAAGCTCTCGATGCCATGGAAGCAGCATTGCTGAGGCTGCCTCAGGGTAATGCGAATTCCGACATCATCAATATCATTTTTCGTGTCGCCCATTCCATCAAGGGTGCCGCCGGCATGTTCGGTTTCACTGCAATTGCGTCCTTCATGCACACGCTGGAAACGCTGCTCGACGAGCTGCGAGCAGAGCGCATGCAGGTTAGCGCGCAGGTGTCAGACCTGTTGCTGCAGTCTGTGGACCAGATTCGCATGATGGTTGCTGCAACCGGGAAGCCAGCGCGACAGCACCTTGCGCCGCCTGTGCTGCAGGACCAGATCAGGCAGATCGTGGCTGACGGCAGCAGGCAGACGACGGCAGGCCAGCACTCGAAGGCTGTCGCAAGACGGGAAGCGTCGCCATCGGACAGCAGCCGGAATCTGCAAGCAACCCTTGCCGCCGCCATGAGCCAGGGCGCCGTCTGCCGCTGGCGCATCCGCTTCACGGCATATTCGGTCCTGCTGCAGCGTGGTGACGATCCGCTGCCCATGCTTGATGAGCTTGCCGGCCTGGGGGAGCTCATTGTCAGCGCGGATTGCTCGCAGATCCCTGCAGTGGCGGCTCTGGATCCCGCGCAAATCCACATCCAGTGGGAGTTCCTGCTCGCCACCAGCGCGTCCCGGGAAGCGATTTGCGGGATTCTCGAACGAGCCGGTGACGCTGAGCTCAGCGTTGAAAAGATGGAGGCGATCGAACAGGCGACCGCACCAGATGCATCTGCCGAGGTGATGTACGTCCCGCCAGCTCGGTCCGAGGTGACCATCCGCGTCGCCACTGGGAAACTGGACGAACTGCTGAATGCCGTGGGCGAGATTGTCAGCACGCATTCCATGCTGAGCAAGTGGGCCACCCGGCATGCGGGAGCGCAAGCGGATCAGCTGCGTACGGGCCTGAGCCAGCTGGATGCCAACATCCGCGAACTGCAGGAAGCGGTCATGCGCGTACGCATGCTGCCCGTGGGCTCCTTGTTCAGCCGCTTTCCGCGCATGGTGCGTGACCTCTCCAGGCGCCTCGGCAAGCAGGTTCGGCTGCAGATATCCGGCGAGCAGACCGAACTCGACAAGCTTGTGCTCGAGAAGATTGGCGATCCGCTGGTGCATCTGGTGCGCAACAGCGTCGATCACGGCATCGAACTGCCGGATATCCGCTTGGCCGCCGGCAAGAACCCCGAAGGAACAGTGCGGATGAATGCATTCCGCCAGGGCGATGCGATCAACATCGTCATCAGCGATGATGGCAGGGGACTGGACAAGTCGAGGCTGCTGGAAGAGGCGCAGGGCAAGGGTCTGATAGATGCCGATGCCGTGTTGACCGATCAGCAGGTCTACAACATGATTTTCCTGCCGGGCTTCACAACCGCCAACTGGACCACCGATGTTTCAGGCCGGGGTGTTGGCATGGATGTCGTGCAACAGAACATCAAGGAACTTGGCGGCAGCGTCGTGCTGAGTACCGAACCTGGCAAAGGCACAACGACGACCATCGTCTTGCCGCTGCAGCCGGGTCCTGTCGACAAATAGTCGATTTGCCCGGCGGCTCAGGGACTATTTGCGCCAGAACGTGCGCGTGAACAGGATCAGGAACGTAAACAGCTCGATGCGACCCAGGAACATGGCCAGGGAGCAGATCCAGATCTGGATGTCGGCGAGCGATCCATAGTTGGTCGACGGACCAACCTGGCCGATGCCCGGGCCGACATTGTTGATGGAAGCAATGACCGCTCCGAAAGCACTCATGAAATCCATGTCCGTGGCCAGCATTGCGAACGTCAGCACGACCACGGTCATGAAATAGACAAAGATGAACGCCATCACCGAATAGACGACGCGATTGGGCACCACCTGACCGTTGATCTTCAGCGGTGCCACCGCGGCCGGATGTACCAGCACGAACATCTCCCGGTAGAACTGCTTGATCATGATCAGGGCGCGAAACATCTTGATGCCGCCGCCGGTGGAGCCCGTGCAGGGGATGACGCAGCTAAGGAACAGCATCCACATGGTGGCAAACATCGGCCACAGCGAAAAATCTTCGGTAACGAAGCCGGTGGTCGACGCCATTGAAACGGTTGTAAATGCGACATGGCGAAACGCCTCTTCCGCGGTGGGATACAGGCCCCGCGCGTAGATCATGCCGGTGAGCAGGACAATGCTGAACCCCAGCCAGACGAATACCCAGCGGGCTTCCGGGTCGCGTCTGTAGACGCCCGGATCCTGGCGGCGGAAGGCGGTGAAATGCGTGGCGAAATTCAGGGATGCCGCCAGCATGAATACGATCAGCACAAACTCGATCAACGGGGAATTGAAGTAGCCGATACTGGCGTCATGGCTCGAAAAGCCGCCTAGTGCCATGACGGCAAAAGCGTGGCAGATCGCATCGAAGATGCTCATTCCTGCCGCCCAGAGCGCCAGCATGCACGCCAGGGAAAACCCCGCATACACCAGCCACAGTGCCTTCGCGGTTTCCGTGATCCGCGGTGTCAGCTTGGCGTCCTTGATCGGGCCGGGGGTCTCGGCGCGGTAGATCTGCATGCCACCCACGCCGAGCAGGGGCAGGATCGCGACCGCCAGCACGATGATGCCCATGCCTCCCAGCCAATGCAGCGCGCAACGCCAGAGATTCATGGAATGAGGCAGATGGTCGAGCCCGGTTATTACGGTGGACCCGGTCGTGGACAATCCCGACATGCTTTCGAAGAAGGCGTCCGTGAAGGACAGGTGTGGCTCACCCAGCATCAGGGGCAACGCAGCCGCGATGGTCACCATGATCCAGCTGAGACTCACGAGCAGATAGCCGTCACGTGATTTGAGCTCGGAGCGGTGGCGCAGTGTGACAACCAGCAGTGTCAGACCTGCCGCCAGCGTAGCACCTGCGCATTCCAGGAATACCCGGAGCTCGGCGCTTTCTCCATAGATCAACGCAGTGGCGATCGGCAGCACGTAGTACAAGGCGAACATCGCCAGCAGCGCGCCCAGCACATTGACTATGCCCAGAATGGATCGCATGGCGCCGGGGTCAGCCAGGCTGGAACAATCGCTGCACGGCTTCCACCTGGCGGCGGTCAGAAAGGAAAACGATCACATGGTCCTCGGTTTCGATCTGCGTGTCGTGGTGTGCAATCAACACGCGGTCACCGCGGACCAGCGCCACGATGGACGCGCCGTTTGGCATTTCGAGTTGCTCGATACGCCGCCCCACAACCCTGGAGCGCTCCTCCGGGCCATGGACCACAGTTTCGAGAGCCTCGGCCGAGCCGCTGCGCAGTGAGTGCACGCGTACCACGTCGCCCTTGCGCACATGTGCGAGCAGGGAGCCGATGGTGACGGTCTGTGGAGAAACCGCGATATCTATGCTGCGGTTTTCCATCAGTTCGCCGTAGGAGGGGCGATTGACCAGCGCGAGAACCTTGCGCGCTCCCAGTCGCTTGGCGAGCATCGCCGAAAGCACGTTGGCCTCCTCAGAGTTCGTGACGGCGGCGAACACGTCGGTGCCGTCGATGTTCTCTTCGAGGAGCAGGTCCTCGTCCTGGGCATCACCATTGAGCACGATGGTGCCATCCAGCCGTTCGGACACGCGGCGCGCACGCTCGGCGTCGCGCTCGATCAGCTTGACCTGAAAGTTCTTTTCGAGCAGCCGCGCCAGCCGGAAGCCGATATTGCCACCGCCGGCGATCACCACCTTGCGGACCTTTTCTTCCGCACGCGTGATTTCGTTCATCATGCGCTGGATATTGTCGCGGGCAGCGACGAAGAATATTTCGTCACCTTCCTCGACCATGGTCTCGCCTTCGGGCTCGATGAAGCGCCCATTGCGATAAATGGCGGCAATGCGCGCATCGGCATTCGGCATGTGGTCGCGCAGCGTGCGCAGCTGCTGGCCCACCAGCAGACCGCCCTTGCGGGCCTGCATGCCAACCAGCCGCACGCGGCCGTCGGCGAAGTCGACCACATGCAGGGCTCCGGGGTTGCGGATCAGGCGCTCGATGTATTCGGTCACCAGCTGTTCCGGGCTGATCCAGACGTCGACCGCCAGTGCGCCGTCGGCGAACAATCGTTCCTGCGAGGTATATTCCGGCGCGCGGATGCGCGCGATCTTGGTGGGCGTGCGATACAGCGCGTGGGCGATTTCGCAGGCCACCATGTTCACTTCGTCGGAACTGGTCAGTGCCACCAGCATGTCGGTGTCGGCGATGCCGGCCGCCTCGAGCACGGCGGGATAGGAGGCGTTGCCGGCCACCGTGCGCACATCGATGCGGCTCTGCAGGTCGCGCAGCACCGCCTCGTTCGAATCGATGACGGTCACTTCGTTGTCCGGCTCGCGCGCCAGATGATAGGCGGCGGTACGGCCAACCTGACCCGCGCCCAGTATCAACACTTTCATCGCACGATCTCCAGGTTCGCGTACGACAACATGAGCCATTTGGCTCCCTGCTGTTCGAAGTTTACCTGCACCCGCGCCTGGGCACCCTGGCCTTCGAGATTGAGAATGACGCCGTCGCCGAAGCGGCCATGGCGCACGCGTGCACCCAGACGAATGCCGGGAGCCGAAGGTTCGGCCACCGGATCCCGAAACCTGCCGGAAGCCGCAGGCGGGCGGTAACCGGAACCGATCAGCGGCCGCGAAACCTGGATGCGCGGCCGCACCTCTTCGAGCAGCTCTTCGGGCAGTTCGGCGATGAAACGGGACGGGGTGCCAAAGCTGTCCATGCCGTGCAGGCGACGCTGCTCGGCATAGCTGATGTAGAGCTGCTTCATGGCCCGGGTGATGCCGACGTAGCAGAGCCGGCGTTCCTCTTCGAGCCCGTCGATGTCGTCGATGGAGCGCTGATGGGGAAAGAGTCCATCTTCCATTCCCGCCAGGAACACCAGCGGAAACTCCAGTCCCTTGGCCGTGTGCAGGGTCATCATCTGCACACAGTCTTCCCACTCCTTGGCCTGACCCTCGCCGGATTCCAGCGCCGCATGCGCGAGGAATGCTTCCAGCGGCGGCAGCTTCTCGGTCTCTGCACCGGGACTCACGGCATCGGCGTCGAAGCCGCGTGCGGCGCTGACCAGTTCATCGAGGTTCTCGATGCGCGCCTCGCCCTTGTCCTGCTTGTCCTTGCGGAAGTGTTCGATCAGCCCCGTGTTCTGGATCACGTGATCGATCTGCTCGAACAGCGGCAGGCCGCGCGTGTCGCGATCGAGCTGCTCGATCAACTGCAGGAAGCCGAGCAGGGGCGCAGCACCGCGGCTGCCCAGTTCACCGACACCGGGAGAGCCCGGCGCGCCCGACAGCATCGACGATGCGGCCTGCCACATGGAGCTGCTGGTATCGCGTGCGACAGCGCGCAGGCCATCGAGTGATTTCGCGCCAATGCCGCGCGTCGGCAGGTTGACCACCCGTTCGAACGACGGATCGTCATTGCGATTGGAGATCAGCCGCAGGTATGCCAGGGAGTCCTTGATCTCGGCGCGTTCATAGAAGCGCAGGCCGCCATATACCTTGTAGGGAATGCGTGCCGACAGCAGCGCCTCTTCAAAGGTGCGTGACTGCGCGTTGGACCGGTACAGGATGGCGACTTCACTGCGGGCGCCACCATTGCGCGCCCATTCTGCAATGCGCTGCACGACGAAGGTGGCTTCGTCCCGCTCGTTGAACGCGGCGTAGAGGCGGATGTTTTCGCCCTTGATGCCATCGGTCCACAGGTTCTTGCCGAGGCGCCCGGAGTTGTGGGCGATCAGCGCGTTGGCGGCGCCGAGGATGTTGCCGGTGGAGCGGTAGTTCTGCTCCAGCTTGAACATCTGTGCATCGGGATAGTCGCGCGTGAACTGGCGCAGGTTTTCCACCTTGGCACCGCGCCAGCGGTAGATCGACTGATCGTCATCACCGACCACGAATGGATTGCCATCCTGGCCTGCCATCAGCCGCGTCCATGCGTACTGAATGGAGTTGGTGTCCTGGAATTCGTCGACCAGCACATGCGTGAAGCGGGTGCGGTAATGGGCTGCCAGCGAGCTGTTGTCGCGCAGCAGCTCATAGGCGCGCAGCAGCAGTTCGGCGAAATCCACCACGCCACTGCGACGGCAGGTGTCTTCATAGAGACCGTAGAGTTTCACCAGCATCTGCTGGATGGGATCGTGACTGGCCTTCACCAGCGCAGGGCGCAGTCCGTCATCCTTCAGCTTGTTGATGTAGTACTGCACCTCCTTTGGCACGTAGCGCGTCTCGTCCAGTTCCTGCGAGCGGATCACCTTCTTGATGAGCCGCTGCTGGTCCTCGCTGTCGAGAATCTGGAATCCCGGTGGCAGCCCGGCGAGCTGGTGATGCAGGCGCAGCAGGCGATGCGCGATGCCATGGAAGGTGCCCACCCACATGGCGCCACCCGGCATGCCGAGCAGGGCTTCAATGCGGTGGCGCATCTCGGCGGCGGCCTTGTTGGTGAAGGTGACCGCCAGAATGTTGTGGGGCGCGGCGCCGAGTGCATTGATGGCCCAGGCAATGCGATGCGTGAGCACGCGCGTCTTGCCGCTGCCGGCCCCGGCCAGAACAAGCGTGGCGCCAGCAGGCGCAGTCACTGCGGCCCGCTGTTCGTCGTTCAGGGGATTGAGAATCGGCGAGAGGTCCATGGATCGCGCCTATTCTATCAGTCGCTGCGGGTAACCGAGCCTTCCGCGTAACGCAGCAACTCGATGGCGAGCACGAGAATCACCGGACCGATGATGAAGCCGATCGGACCGAATGCCCCCACGCCACCGATCACGCCGAGGAACACCAGCAGCGTCGGCACCGGTGTGTAGCGCGAGATGATGGCAGGGCGGATGAAGTTGTCGGAGATCGAGACCACGCCGCCCCAGGCCAGCAGGAAGATCCCCATCCCGATGCTGCCGGTGGCAAGCAGGTACAGCACACCGGGCACCCACACCAGCGCCGCACCACCGAATGGCAGCAGCGCCAGCAGACTGGCCAGCACGCCGAAGACGATGGGCCCGGAGAGGCCGGTGATTGCAAAGCCGATCGTGACCAGGATTCCCTGCACCAGTGCAGTCAGCCCGCAGCCATAGACCACGGCGCGCAGCACCTTGCCCAGCCGCGTGAACAGCTTGTCGCGCGGCGCATTGTTCAGCGGCAGCAGGGCGGAGATCCGCGTGAACCACAGGTCGCCGTCGCGCAGCGTGAAGAACAGGATGAACAGCATCAGGAAGAAGCGCAGCAATACGCCGGCCGTGCTCAGGAAGAACATGCCGCTGGATTTAGCCAGTGTGCCCGCCCAGGTCTGCACGCCATCGCGCAGGTAGGCCTGCATGTCGGATACCTGCACATCAAAGCGTCCGGTAATCCACGCCGCCCAGCCAGCCAGTCGCGGGTGTTCCGCCGGATTGAGCCAGTGCGTCAGATTGAAGATGTCCGCGTTCTGCTGCAGGCTGCCGGCCAGCGCAACGACCTGCTGCACGAAGGCAATGGACACCAGTGCCAGCGGCGCAAAGATCGCAACCGGTGTAAGCCCCGTGATGATCGAGGCGGCGAGAGTCTTGCGACCCTTGAGGCGGTGCGTCAGTTTGACCTGCAGCGGATGCATGAGAAACGCCAGGATGGCGGCCCAGGCGATGGGCAATGCGAGCGGCCTGAGAATCAGCCAGACCGCCAGCAGCAGGATGACCACCGCGCCGATGGTGAACCAGCGTCGCAACACGCGGCTGTTGGACTCGTCAGCCATGCAGGTACCCGCTGTTCATGGGAGCTCTCACCACTTGTTGCGCAGCGCGCGCAGGCTGACAAAGACTTCGCGTGGCGTGGGGCTTTCCGGCAACTCCGGAAAATGTTCGCGCAGGCCTTCGATGATGGACGGGTTCTGCAGGCGAAAGAAGGTGTTGAACAGTTTTTCTTCGCCGAGCGTGGTCAGCGGCATGTCGAGCGCGGCTTGTGGCGCCAGCTGCTGTGCCAGGTTGCGGGCTATTGCATTGCCGGGCTCGCGCGACAGCGTGAATCCGAGGTTGTTCAGCAGATAGTCGTGGCCGGCGTAGATCCGCGTGGCCTCGGGCAGGCGGGCCAGGCGGGTCGTAAAGGTTTCGTACAACGCCACCGGGTCGCCACCTTGATGGCAGTTGCCGGCGCCCGCGTTGAACAGCGTATCGCCCGAGAACAATGCCGGCTGGTCCGCATGCGCGAACAGGCAGACGTGCGACAGCGTGTGCCCCGGCGTATCGAGGCATTCCAGCTCGATGCTGCGGCCCACGCGGATGGTGTCGCCATCGACAAGGCCGGTGTCGACAGCGCCGATGATGGATGCGGCACCAGCATGCGCCAGCACGCGGGCGCCAGTGGCCGCACGCACGGCTGCATTGCCGCCGACATGATCGTGGTGATGATGGGTGTTGAGGATCTGCGTAATCTGCCAGCCGCGGTGTCGGGCCGTGCTGAGCACCAGCTCGGCGTCCAGCGGATCGATGGCAAGCGCGTCGCCGGTTTCCTCGCACACCACCAGGTAGTGGTAGTTGCGCAGCCGCGTGTCCGGCCAGAGGCGTTCGATGTGCATGTCGGTGATACTGGGCGTGCGTCAGGGTTTCGCCGCAGCAGGCTGCCTCAGGCGCAGTCGCTCGCGATCCACCAGAAAAAGCACGAGCTGGCGCAATTCGTCCCAGCTCGACACGCTGCTGTTGTCGACCAGATAGTGTCCGTTCACCACCAGACTGGGTGTGCCGGGAATGCGCCAGGCCTTGACCTGCGCATCGGCCTTCTGCACCTGCGCATCGATCTCGGGAGAATTCGCCAGTTTCAGAAAGTCCGGCGCCTTCACCGCGGTGACGCGGGCGTAGAAGCGGGCGGCATCCTCGATGGTCGGCAGCGGCTTGCGGATGTTGCCGGAGGCGGTTTCCAGCAGTGGAATCTCACCGGTCGCCCATACCGCTGCGAAGAACTGGTCGTGCAGCGTCGCGCCGATGCCCAGCGTCTGCGCGGTGTACCAGGCGCGCTGGAACATCGGCCAGGCTTCGGCCGGCAGAAACGAAGCGTGCACGTAGACCATGGCCGCGTCGGTCGGCAGCGAGGCCTGCAGCTTCGCCATCTGATCCTTGGCGCGATAGCAGTGGATGCAGCCATAGGAAAACACTTCGGCGACTTCGATCTTGCCCGCCACAAGGCCGCTGGGCATGCCACCGCTGATGACGGTGAAATTCCGGCCTTCTTCCCATTTCAATTGAGCCAGTGCGGGTAGCGGGGCGAGCAGGGCGATCAACAGCAGTGCGCGAGCCAGCATCCGGATCTCCGTGAATCAGATGAAGCGCAGTGGCAGATAGTGATCTGCGAGCAGCGCGAGGAACAGCCACATGAGGTACTGCACCGAAAAGTGGAACACCCGCATGGGCAGTTCCTTCTTCTGCGAGCGCTTCAGTGCGATCGAATAAGTCAGGAACGCGGCGTCCAGCCCCATTGCGACGACCAGGTAAAGCACCCCGCTCATGCCCGTGAGCCAGGGCAGCAGGGTCGCGATGATCAGGAGGATGGTGTACAGCAGCACATGCAGCCGCGTGAACGCAACGCCATGTGTGACCGGCAGCATGGGGATGTCGACCTTGGCGTAATCATCGCGACGGGCGATGGCCAGAGCCCAGAAATGCGGTGGCGTCCAGGCGAAGATGATCAGGAACAGCAGCAGCGCGTGCGGATCGATGCTGTTGGTGATGGCGACCCAGCCGAGCACCGGTGGCGCGGCGCCGGCGGCGCCGCCGATGACGATGTTCTGCGGCGTGGCGCGCTTGAGCCACAAGGTATAGATCACGGCGTAACCGATCAGCGATGCAAAGGTCAGGGCGGCGGTGAGCACATTCACCAGCAGCACCAGCACCAGCATGGATGCCAGCCCCAGCGCCGCCGCGAACCACAAGGCTTCACGTTCGTTGAGACCACCGGTTGGCAGCGGGCGCGTGCGCGTCCGTGCCATGCGCGCATCGATGCGCTGGTCCAGCACCTGGTTCAGCGTGGCGGCACTGGCGGCAGCGAGGCCAATGCCCAGATTGCCGAACAGCAACAGGGCCAGCGGCGGGAATCCTGGTGTTGCCAGCAGCGAGCCCACCACTGCCGTCAGGACAATCAGCGCGACCACGCGCGGCTTGGTCAGCGCCAGGTACAGGCGCCAGCGCACGGGAGTCGGGGCTGGTAGGGCGTTGTCTTGCGTGGCCACGGTGCTTTGGGGGCCGGGAATTCCCGGCTCAAGTCCGCATTTGAAGGGCGGCAGAGCTTACCAGATCAGGCTGGATGCCACGCTGCAGGGCGCGCGCGCAGGTCCAGATCTCGACCTTGCGGCAGCCGGCCTGTTTCAGTGCCAGTGCCGCGGCCGCCGCGGTATGGCCAGTGGTCATGACATCGTCCAGAACAGCGACATGCAGGGGCATAGGGCCGGCGCCGGCGCGAAATGCGCCCTGCAGATTCGTGGCCCTTGCGGCGGCGGCAAGTTCGCTCTGCGCAGCGGTGGCGCGCACTCGCCGCAACAGGTCGTGACGCAGGACCAGCCGCCGGCCTGCCGCGTCGCGCAGTCGGGGCACGATATGGCGCGCGATCTCGGCGCACTGGTTGAAGCCGCGCTCGCGATAGCGGGAGGCGTGCAGCGGCATCGGAACGAGGCATTGCGGCAAGACATGTCCGCCACGCCGATGTGCCCGGGCGAACAGGGTGCCCAGCACCCGCGCCGCCGCCAGTTCATGCCGGAATTTGAGGCCGGTAATCAGCAGGTCGACCGGATCTTCATAACGGAACAGGCTGAAGGTTGCATCGTAGGGTGGGGGTACCCGCTGGCAGTTGGCGCAAACGTCCGTGGCAGCCGATTCGCCGCAGCGCGGACAGGGGTTCTGTACCGGTGTGCAGGCCTGCTCGCACCAGCGGCACAGGTCCAGGCCCCAGGGTTCTTCCAGCCGCTGGCCATCGCTGCCGCAGAGTACGCACACCGGTGCGGCGATGAGATCTGTAATCCGCTGTACCAGGCCCAACATCGGCAGCAGCGTTGCAGGGCGGCAGCGGGCTGTCTGCCCGTGTTTCTGGTGGATTGGCAGGAATCCGATCAGAAATCAGCCAATTGTCGACCAGCAAGGCCGCCCCAGGTTGACACTTCTGCAGCGCCAATCGAACATCCTGCAATGAACCCCGCAGCATACGAGCATGCTTCCGCAAAATTCAGCGCCCTGCGCCATGACTGGCGTCTGGCCGAGGTGGAGGCGCTGTTCGCGCTGCCCTTCATGGACCTGATATTTCGCGCCCAGCAGGTCCACCGCGCCTTCCACGTACCCAACCGCGTGCAGATGAGCACGCTGCTGTCGATCAAGACCGGCGGCTGCCCCGAAGACTGTGCCTACTGCCCGCAGAGCATCCATTACGACACCGGCGTGGCGCGCGATGACATGCTGCCCGTGGAAGCCGTGCTCGAAGCGGCCCGCCAGGCGCAGGCCGCCGGTGCCACGCGCTTCTGCATGGGCGCCGCATTCCGCTCGCCCAAGAAGAAGGACATCGAGCGGATCGCCACGATGATCCGCGAAGTCGGCGCGCTGGGACTGGAGACCTGCGCCACGCTGGGCATGCTGACTCCCGAACAGGCGCACGAACTGAAGGAAGCCGGCCTCGACTACTACAACCACAATGTCGACAGCTCCGAAGAGTTCTACAAGCAGATCATCTCGACGCGCACCTACCAGCATCGTCTCGACACCCTGGAAGCCGTGCGCAATGCCAACCTGAAGGTCTGCAGCGGCGGCATCGTCGGCATGGGGGAAACGCGCACCGATCGCGCCGGCATGCTGGTGACGCTGGCGAATCTGCCGGACCATCCGCAAAGCGTGCCGATCAACCAGCTTGTGCAGGTGCAGGGCACGCCGCTGGCTGCCGATGCGGGCCCGGGCGCCAATCACGGCGTCGATGGTTTCGAATTCGTGCGCACGATCGCGGTGGCGCGCATCCTGATGCCGGAGGCGCAGGTTCGTCTTTCTGCCGGGCGCGAGGCGATGAGTGAGGAACTGCAGGCGCTGGCATTCATGGCCGGCGCGAGTTCCATCTTCTACGGCGAAAAGCTGCTCACCACGGGCAATCCCGATGTGGAGCGCGACCGTGCGCTGCTCGCCAAGCTGCAGATCGAATCCGAGACCCAGGCGCAGACCGACGCGCGCGGCTGCTGCTGATCCGCCGAGCGAGCCCATGAAGCGCAGTGCCGCTGCGGTGTCCGCGCTGCTGGCTGACCTTGCCGGCGCGCAGCAACTGCGTCGCCGCCGCAGTGTCAGCGGCTACGCCAGCAGCGGTTCGATTCTCGAGCCGGTGCTCGACGGCAAGCGCCTCATCAATTTCTGCAGCAATGATTACCTGGGCATTGCCGGCGATGCGCGCGTGGTTGCCGCCATGCAGGCCGCCGCTGCGAAATGGGGTGTAGGCGCCGGCGCCGCGCACCTGGTCACCGGGCATACGCTGGAACACCAGGCGCTCGAAGAGGAGCTCGCCGCGTTCACCGGTCGGGAGGCCGCGCTGCTCTTTTCCACCGGCTACATGGCGAATGTCGGCGTGATCGCGGCGCTGGCCGCGCGCGGCGAGGTGGTGGTGCAGGACCGCTTCAATCATGCCTCGCTGCTCGATGGCGCGCGGCAGTCCGGTGCGCGCCTGCTGCGCTATCGGCATGGTGATGCAGAGGATGCTGCACGGGTGGCGGACAGCGCCGCCGGCAAGACGACACTCATCGCTACCGATGGCGTATTCAGCATGGATGGCGATCTCGCGCCGCTGGCGCAACTGGCAGGGCTCGCGATGCGTCACGATGCCTGGTTGCTGGTGGATGACGCGCATGGACTCGGCGTGCTGGGCGGCAGCGGGCGTGGTTCACTGGAACTTGCCGGTCTGGATGCCACGCAGGTGCCCCTGCTCGTTGGTACGCTGGGCAAGGCCTGCGGCAGTTTCGGTGCCTTTGTCGCAGGTTCGCGCGATATGGTCGATCTGGTCCTGCAGCGCGCTCGCAGCTACATCTACACCACGGCGCTGCCGCCGGCGGTGGCGGCCGCGACGCGCGCGTCGCTCAGGATCGTGGCAGAAGAAGGCTGGCGACGCGAGCGGCTGGCGACTTTGATTGCGGCGTTTCGCAGCGGCGCGGCACAACGCGGTCTGCCGCTGCTGTCGTCTCCGACGGCGATTCAGCCACTGCTGCTGCCGGGCGCTGCGTCATGCGTGGCGGCGAGCGAAGCATTGTTGGCGCGTGGCTTCTGGGTCAGTGCGATTCGCAGTCCCACCGTGCCGGTGGGAACCGAGCGGTTGCGCGTGACGCTCTCCGCCGCACACACCGAAGCACAGGTGCAGGGATTGCTCGATGCGCTGCAGGAATGCGTGCCCCTGCAGGTCACACCATCATGATCGCGGCATTGCATGTGGAGCAGCGGCGAGTTGCGCCAGGTCAGGCAGACAACAGCAATCTGCCCCTGGTCTGCCTGCATGGCTGGGGCATGAACCTGCGCGTATTTGATCTGCTGCGCGACGCGCTGGCCGGTGATTGCGACACCTGGGCTGTCGACCTGGCTGGCCATGGGCGCAGTGCATGGCATCAGTCGCGCGCTGCATTTGATGCGCAGGTCGAAGATGTACTGGCAGTCCTGCCGGAACGCTGCGTGCTGCTGGGGTGGTCATTCGGCGGCAAGCTGGCCATCGAGATCGCAGTGCGCGCTGCGGGCCGCATCGCTGCACTGGCGCTCATCTCCACATCACCGAAATTCGCACAGTCGCCCGACTGGCCGCATGGCATGGCCGCCGAATCACTGCGCGCGTTCACGGCCGTGCTGGCGCAGGACTGGCAGCAGACGCTGCATGATTTCGTGTCGCTGCAACTACGCGGCAGTCGCCATGGCGACAGCGCGCGGCAAATACTGATGGCTGCGCTTGCGGGCCATGGCGCACCGCAGCCCGCAGCACTGCGCAACGACCTCGATCTGCTGGGAACGCTTGATCTGCGCCAGCGCGTGCCGCAGATCACCCAGCCGATACTGCTGATCAGCGGCCAGAACGATCGGGTTACGCCGCCCGGCGCAGCGCGCTGGATGGCAGGCCAGTTGCCGCTGGCGCATGCGGTGCAGATCCCGCGCGCGGGACATGCGGCCTTCGTCTCGCATCACGCCGAAGTCGCGCTGGCGCTGCGGGCATTCATGCAGCAATCCGCGCAGGCCGCCGCATGAGCGCGCCTGACATGCACCTTGATGCGGCCGCCATCGCGCGCAGCTTCGGCGCCGCCAGCGGCAGCTACGATGCGGCCGCCTGGCTGCAGACGGCAGTGCGCGCGGAACTGCTGTCGCGGCTGGACCTGCTGCGCGCACCGCCACGCGCAGTGCTCGATCTCGGCGCGGGCACGGGTCTTGGCGCAGCTGCGATCAAGCAACGCTTCCGCCGTGCCGCCGTGACCGCGACCGATATCGCGGCACCCATGCTCGAGCAGACTCGCCGGCACAGCCGTTTCTGGCGCCCGATCCGTTGTGTGGAAGCCGATGCGCGCGCACTGCCCTTCGACGACGCCAGTTTCGATCTGGTCTTCACCAACCTGATGCTGCAGTGGCTGCAGCCACCGGATGTGGCACTGCGTGAAATGCGCCGGGTGCTGAAGCCGGGTGGATTGCTGCTCGCCAGCAGCTTCGGTCCGCAGACTCTGCAGGAACTGCGCGAAGCCTGGCGCGATGCCGATGCGGGCGTGCATGTGAACGAATTCGTCGACATGCACGACCTCGGCACGGCGCTGCATCGCGCCGGATTCATCGAGCCCGTGCTCGATGTGGACCGCCATCTGCGTCATTACACGGATGCGCGCGCACTGATGCGCGAGTTGCAGGCGCTGGGCGCGCGCAATCTGCACCGCGAGCGCGCCCGCGGCCTCACCGGTCGTCAGACCTTCGCCGCCATGAACGCGGCCTACGAATCACGGCGGCAGGCGGCTGGACTGCCGGCGACCTGGCAGGTGGTCTACGCAGTGGCCTGGACACCCGCAGTATCCCGCGAGGTCCACAACCTTGCCTCTGGCAGTGATGCCGCGGGCGAAGTGCACATCGATGTCGACAGCCTGCGCGGCAGTGCCGGACGACGTCGATGATGACGCGCACGCTGCCGCACCCGCATCCGCTGTTGCGCCAGAGCTGTTTTGTGACTGGCACGGACACGGGCGTCGGCAAGACCTGGGTCTGCGTGCGGTTGTTGCAGGCGCTGGCCGCCGCGGGCTGCCGCGTGGCCGGCATGAAACCGGTGGCCGCCGGTGCCGTGCGCACGCCCGCGGGCTGGCGCAATGACGATGCGCTGGCCCTGCAGGCCGCCAGTGCTGTGCAACTGTCCTATGAAATGGTGAATCCCGTCTGTCTGCCGCGTCCAACTGCGCCGCACCTGGCGGCCCGTGACGCGGGCGCGCGCATCGAAATCCCGTCGATCGTGTCGGCTTATGCCGCGATCAGGCAGCAATCAGAGCAGGTGATCGTGGAAGGTGCGGGCGGCTGGCTGGCGCCCATCGGCGCGCCGCTGCTGGCCGGCGTGCCCGGGCCCACCATGCAGGAAATCGCGGTCGCGCTTGGTCTGCCCGTCGTCATGGTGGTCGGTCTCCGGCTGGGTGCCTTGAACCATGCACTGCTGACCGCCGCGGCCATCGAACGCAGTGGCCTGCCATTGCTGGGTTGGGTGGCCAATTCGCTGGATGCAGAGTTTCCCGATGCAGATGCCTATGTGGAATCGCTGCAGCTGCGCCTGGCCGCGCCGCTGCTGGGACGATACAGGCACGAACTTAATGCGCTCCGCGCAACATGAGCTGCAAACCATTCTCATCCAATGCGAAAGCAGCTTTTCGGCAGCGCCCGAATTTCCCAAGTTCCGGGCCGCAGGTTAAACTGCCCAGTCAGTGAGGTGCGGTCCCAACCTGCGCCCACCCGTCAAGAACTGGGTCATATTCAAGGGCAATCGATGCTTCGTAAATCCGCTTTCCTGGGTGCTGCAGCGGCAGCTCTGGCAGTACTCGCAGCCCCGGCGCAAGCCGCCTGGACTGGTCTGAACATGACCCGCGGGGTGAGCACCCTCTCCGGGGAAATCTATTCCCTGCACATGCTGATCTTCTGGGTCTGCACCGTGATCGGCATCCTGGTTTTCGGCGTGATGATTTTCTCGCTGGTGAAGTTCCGCAAGTCGCAGGGCGCGGTGCCGGACACCCAGCTGCTTCACAGCACCAAGGCCGAGATCATCTGGACTGCCATTCCGGTGGTCATCCTCGTGCTGATGGCCGTGCCGGCCGCGCGCACGCTGATCCGCATTGAAGATGCCTCGAACACCGAGGTGACCATCAAGGTCACGGGTTACCAGTGGAAATGGCAGTACGACTACATCGACGAAAACGTCAGCTTCTTCTCGACGCTGTCGCGGGACAGCGATGCCGCCCGGCAGCTGGATTCCGGCGTCGATCCGAAGTCGGTCCCCGATTACCTGCTGAGCGTCGACAACCCGCTGGTGGTGCCGGTGGGCAAGAAGGTGCGCATCCTGCTCACCTCCCAGGACGTGATCCACGCCTGGTGGGTGCCGGCGCTGGCCGTCAAGAAAGACGCCATTCCCGGCATGATGAACGAGCTGTGGTTCCAGGTTCAGCCAGACAAGGCGGGCCTGTATCGCGGCCAGTGTGCCGAGCTCTGCGGGCGCGATCACGGCTTCATGCCGATCGTCGTTGATGCGAAGTCCCCGGCGGATTACGCCGCGTGGCTGGCTTCGAAAAAGCCCGTCGCAGCTGAGCCGGCAGCCGCCGCGGCCGCAGGCGGTACGCCGCTCGCCGTAGCTGCCTCCGCCAACTAGACCGACGAACCGAATCCAGAACCGAGTAACGCACATGGCCCATTCCACGCACGCTGACCACGCAGATCACGCCGACCACGAGCACCACGGCCCGCCGAAGGGTTTCATCCAGCGCTGGGTGATGACCACCAATCACAAGGACATCGGCACCCTCTATATGGTGTTCGCGCTGCTGATGTTCTTCATTGGCGGCTCGATGGCCATGGTCATCCGCCTCGAGCTGTTCCAGCCCGGCCTGCAGTTCGTTGATCCGCAGTTCTTCAATTCGATGACCACCATGCATGCGCTGGTCATGATCTTCGGCGGCGTGATGCCGGCGTGGGTCGGCCTCGCCAACTGGATGATCCCGATGCAGGTCGGGGCGCCGGACATGGCGCTGCCGCGCATGAACAATTTCAGCTTCTGGATCCTGCCGTTTGCCTTCGTCCTGCTGCTGTCCACGGCCTTCCTGCAGAGCGGTTCGCCGGCTGGCGGCTGGACGCTGTATCCGCCGCTGTCATTGCAGGGCGGCGACAGCTTCCCGATGGCGATCTTCGCCATCCACATGATGGGTATCTCTTCGATCATGGGCGCCATCAACGTGATCGTCACGCTGATGAACATGCGCGCTCCCGGCGTGACGCTGTTGCGCATGCCGCTGTTCTGCTGGACCTGGCTGATCACCGCCTATCTGCTGATCCTGGTGATGCCGGTGCTCGCCGGGGCCGTGACCATGCTGCTGACGGACCACTTCTTCGGCACCACTTTCTTCAATGCCGCCGGCGGTGGCGATCCGGTGATGTTCCAGCACATCTTCTGGTTCTTCGGTCATCCCGAGGTATATATCCTCATCCTTCCCGCATTCGGGGTGGTGTCCGAGATCATCCCGACCTTCTCGCGCAAGCCGCTGTTCGGCTACGAGTCGATGGTGTACGCCACGGCGTCGATCGGCTTCCTGTCGTTCATCGTGTGGGCGCATCACATGTTCACGGTGGGCATGCCGCTGGCCGGCCAGCTGTTCTTCATGCTGACCACCATGCTGATCGCCGTGCCAACTGGCGTGAAGGTGTTCAACTGGACGGCCACGATGTGGAAAGGCTCGATCACGTTCGAGCCGCCGATGCTGTTCGCAGTGGCGTTCCTGTTCCTCTTCACCATCGGTGGCTTCTCGGGCCTGATGCTCGCCATCGTGCCGGCTGACTTCCAGTACCACGACACCTATTTCGTGGTGGCGCATTTCCACTATGTGCTGGTGCCGGGCGCGATCTTCTCGATTATGGCTGGCGTGTACTACTGGCTGCCGAAATGGACCGGCAACATGTACAACATGGCGGTGGCCAAGTGGCATTTCTGGCTTTCCGTGATCTTCGTGAACGTGCTGTTCTTCCCGCAGCATTTCCTGGGGCTGGCCGGCATGCCGCGCCGCATCCCGGACTACTCCGCGCAGTTCTCCGAGTGGAACATGGTGTCGTCGCTGGGCGGCTTCGGTTTCGGTCTGTCGCAGCTGCTGTTCCCGCTGGTCATCTGGCAGTGCGTGAAGGGCGGCCAGAAGGCGACCAATCGTGTCTGGGAGGGCGCGCACGGCCTGGAGTGGGAACTGCCGTCGCCGGCGCCTTACCACAGCTGGGCAGATGCGCCGCCGGCTGAAGTGATCGCGCGCGGCACCATCAGTCACTGACATGGGAACCCTCACGCAGTCTGAACAGTCCGCGGCTGAAGTCGCCGAGCAGCGCCGCCGCGTCCGCAAGACGGCGCTGAAGCTGGCGCTGTTCGCCTTCGTGGTCTATGTCGGCTTCATCGTGGCGTTCATCAACCAGCACCAGTGAGCGGCGCACCCTTGAAACCCGTGGCAAACCGGCACCGCAGGCTGTCATTGAAGCTGCTCGCCGTGGCGCTGGGCGCCTTCGGCTTCGGCTTCGCCCTGGTGCCGCTGTATGACGTGCTCTGCGCGGTCACCGGCTACGGCAATCGCAAGGACCTTGCGCGCGAAGCCGCGCTGCCGACCAGCGTCGACGAATCACGGCTGGTGACAGTGGAGTTCGTCGCCAACCTGCCAACTGTCGGGAGCTGGCAATTCGAGCCGCAAGTGCACAGCATGAAGGTGATTCCCGGTCGTCTCTACGAAGCTACGTTCCTGGCCACCAATGAAACCGGCCGTGCCACCTGGGCGCAGGCCGTGCCCGATGTGGCGCCTTCCAAGGCCACCGCGTTTTTCCGCAAGACCGAGTGCTTCTGTTTCACGCCGCAGCAGTTTGCCGTGGGTGAGTCCAAGCACATGCCGGTGCGCTTCTTCGTCGATCCGGCATTGCCGAAGTACGTCGACCGCATCACTCTGGCCTACACCTTTTACGACACACAAGGGCCGGTAGCACGGCGCTAAATCAATGAGCACACATACCGCGCACGATTCGTCCAAGTACTACGTTCCGCACAGCAGCCCGTGGCCCATCTTCGGGTCGGTGAGCCTGTTCGTGCTCATGATGGGTGCCGTGACCTTCATGAACGAGTGGGCCAGTGCGTGGGCCTTCCTGCCCGGCGCGCTGCTGATCTTCGCGCTGTTCTTCTTCTGGTTCCGCACCGTGATCAACGAGAGCGAAGCGGGCATCTACAACCTCGACGTGGACCGTTCATTCCGCATGGGAATGATCTGGTTCATCATGTCCGAGGTGCTGTTTTTCGCGGTGTTCTTCGGCGCGTTGTTCTATGCGCGGGAACTATCCGTGCCGTGGCTCTCGGGCGAAGGCGTGAAGATCTTCAACAAGATACTGCTGTGGCAGAACTACGATGCGGCCTGGCCCACCAATGGCCCGGGTGTGATCGGCGGCAAGGCGAATGGCACGTTTGAGACGATCCCGGCATTCGGGCTGCCGGCGGTCAACACGGCAATCCTGCTGACTTCGGGCGTCACGATCACCATCGCGCACCACGCGCTGCGTTCCGGCAACCGGCTGGTGCTGAAGATCTTCCTGGCGGCCACCTTCCTGCTTGGGTTCCTGTTCGTCGGCCTGCAAGCCGAGGAATATCACCACGCCTGGACCGAACTCGGCCTGCGTCTGTCCACCGGCATATACGGCGCCACCTTCTTCATGCTCACCGGCTTCCACGGTCTGCATGTGACCATCGGCGCGATCATGCTGACGGTGATCTGGCTGCGCACCATGAAGGGTCACTTCACGCCGCAGCGGCATTTCGCCTTCGAGGCGGTGGCGTGGTACTGGCATTTCGTGGACGTGGTCTGGCTGATCCTGTTCGTGTTCGTCTACTGGATCTAACGCCAGCGCACAGGTTCTGAATTACTGCAGCCCGTGTGGCCGGATGTAACCCATCCGCCACGCCAGCAGCAGCAGCAGGAACAGGCCCACTGAAAGCCCGATGCGCCAGGTGAGCGCACGCAGCATCTTCTGCGAGTCACCCTTGCCGCGCGAGAGTTGAAACAGCGCCGAGCCCAGGCTGCCGATGATGGCAATGAGCACGGCGACGATGAGCAGTCTGGCGAGATCCATCGGTGGATTATAAAGCCCGCCCTTCTGGCGGAAGGCAAGAATTGGCACTGCGCTTCGCTCCACGCTGGTACTTCGTGCTGCTCACTGCGGCGGTGGTGCCGCTGTTCGTGTCGCTCGGATTCTGGCAATGGCACCGCGGCGAATATCGCAGCGCGCAGTGGGATGCATTCGCGCATGCGGACGTGCCGGCCATCGAGAGCAGTGCGGCGACGCTTGCACGGCTGCCACGTTTCACGCGCGTGCGGGTCAACGGCGAATTCGACACCGCCAGGCAGTTCCTGCTCGACAACATTTCGCACAAGGGTGCACCGGGCTACGAGGTGCTGTCGCTGCTGCGCCTGGCAGACGGCAGTCATCTGCTGGTGAATCGGGGCTGGGTGCCTTTCACGGGCTATCGCGACCGGCTTCCAGACGTGGCGCTGGCCGCAGCGGGAGAGCAGCGAATCTCTGGCCGGCTATCCGGCCTGCCGGTTGCCGGGATGGTCTCGGGGCAGCAGGCGCCGGCAGCGGGCGCGTGGCCGCGCGTCACCAGTTTCCCCACGCGCGAGCAGCTGCAGCAGGCATTGGGCACGCCGCTGCTGGCGCCCGTGCTGCTTCTGGATGCAGATTCGGGTCCCGGGTATCTTCGTGACTGGCAGCCACCCGGAATTTCGCCGGAACGTAATTACGGCTACGCCATCCAATGGTGGTCGTTTGCGCTGCTGGCGCTGATCATGTTCATCGGGTTCAACCTGAAGAGAAAAAATGTCTGAAGTTCCCAAATCGCAGCGCAAGACGCTGCTGGTCCTGGTCGCGTTGTTCTTTCTGCCGCTGGCGGCCGCGTTCATCCTTTATTACGGTGTTGGCTGGCGCCCATCCGGTGGCAGCAACCATGGCGAGTTGCTGCAGCCGGTGAAACAACTGCCCGGCGGCGGCGACAAGCTGCTGGGCAAGTGGGCGCTGGTCTATGTTGGGAATGGTGCCTGCGATGCAGACTGCCGGCAGGCGCTGGTGTTCTCGCGTCAGACGCGGCTGTCGCTGGGTAAGGAAATGGCACGCGTGAATAGCGCCTTCCTGACGCTGGCAAACTGCTGCGATCTGGCCTATCTCGACCAGGAACACGAGGGACTGAAAGTCTACGACGTCAGTGAGGCGGAGCCTTCCGAGCAGTTGCTGTCCGTATTGCCCCCTGGTGAACTGAGCCACTGGCTGTTCGTCGTCGATCCGCAGGGCAATATCGTGATGCGCTATGACGTGCGCCAGAATCCGCGCGGCCTGCTCGAAGACATGAAGAAACTGCTCAAGCTCTCGCACATCGGATAGATCCATGTACCGCATCGTGGTCCTGCGTCGTATGGCACTTGCGGCAATGCTGCTGGCTCTGTGCGTGGTGGTGTTCGGTGCCTATGTGCGCCTGACCGATGCGGGCCTGGGCTGCCCGGACTGGCCCGGCTGCTATGGCCATGTCACACCGGCAGCGGCGGCCGCCGCCGATGCCGGCACGGCCGCTGCGCCGCTGCATGTGGGCAAGGCGTGGCGCGAGATGATCCACCGCTATGGTGCTTCGTCGCTGGGTCTGCTGATCGTCGGCATCGTGGTACTGGCGCTGCGCTGGCGCCGGCACTTCGAAGTTCCGGTGGCATTTCCGCTGGCATTGCTGCTGCTGGTTATGTTACAGGGCCAGCTCGGCATGTGGTCGGTCACGCTGCTGCTCAATCCAC
>JANPGU010000317.1:0-3165 GCA_031424095.1 Gammaproteobacteria bacterium | reverse complement strand
CTTGGGGACTCCGCGGCTCGTTTTAGCCGTGTGCGCAATGGGTTGGAGTTTATCCGAATGCGGGTGCTGGATCGGTACATCGTCAGGGCCATATGCGGCTCGACAGTCCTCGTAATGGCGGTGCTGCTCACTTTGCTGGCGCTGTTCCTGTTCATCAACGAACAGGGCTGGGTGGGAGCAGGCCGCTACGGCAACCTGCAGGCGCTGCGCTACGTGCTGCTGAATCTGCCGGCCACCCTGGCGCAGTTCCTGCCCGTGGCCGCCCTCATCGGCTCCCTGCTCGCCATGGGCCAGCTTGCCCGCGGCAGTGAACTCACCGTCATGCGGGCTGCCGGCATATCGATCTGGCGCATTGCGCTGTCGGTGCTGTTCGCAGGCCTGCTGCTGCTGCCGGTGGCCGTGGCGGTGGGCGAATTCCTCGCCCCGCCGCTCACCCAGATGGCACGGGTGGGCAAGGCGGTGCAGCGCAATGGCAATCTCAGCGTAACCAGCAGCAGCGGCGCCTGGATCCGGCAGGGGAACCAGATCCTGCGCACCGGTCATCTGGCCGGCAACGCCGGGGTCGGCGGCATCACCGTCTTCGAGCTGGGACCCGCGCAGGATCTGCTGTCGGTGGGGCAGGCGCAGGCCGCGAGCGTACAGGCCGACGGCAGCTGGGAACTGCGCGATTTCGCGGCCTCGCGGTTCGCGCCGCAGCAGGTTGCGGCCGCGACCGTGCGCATGCACCGCCTGTCCGTCGCCGACAGTCCGGCCTCACTGGGCGCGATTGCCAGCGATCCCGCTGAACTCTCGGTGCGGGAACTGGACCGGGTGATTTCAAACCTCTACGACAACAGCCAGGACGCCCGCCCCTACCAGTTTGCCTACTGGTCGAAACTGGCTGGATTTGCGGCGATTCCGCTGGCGGTACTGCTGGCAGTGCCGCTGATGTTCGGGTCGCTGCGCATGGCCGAAGGGGGCGCGCGCGCCACGCTTGGCCTGGCGCTGGGCCTGGGTTACTTCATCCTGCAGCGCATGGTGGCCAGCGGCACGATTGCCTTTGACCTTGATCCATTGCTGCTTGCCTGGGTGCCAACGCTGCTGCTGGCCGCGGCCGTCATCGTGCTGATGCCGCGAGCACAGCCGCGCGATTGATTAGCGCTGCTTGAAGTCTTCCGGCACCAACTGGTGCCGTCCCAGCAGCTTGTAGAAATCGGTGCGGTTGCGCTTGGCGAGCCGCGCCGCCTGACTGACATTGCCACCGGTAATCTGCAGGATCTGCGACAGGTAGCCGCGGGTGAATTCGTCGCGCGCATCATCGAAGGAAGGCAGCCGGCCGGGTGCACCGCCCAGCGACTGCTGCACCAGTTCCACCGGAATCACCGGCGTCTGCGACACCGCTGCCGTCTGGCGCACCAGGTTCTGCAGCTGCCGCACATTGCCCGGCCAGACCGCTGTGGCCAGCAGTTCGAGCGCTTCCGGTGGGTAAATGCTGCGCTGTCCAGTTTCAGTGGCGTTCTCCGCCAGGAAATGGGCGATCAGCAGTGGAATGTCTTCGGGACGCCGCGCGAGCGGTGGGACTTCGATCTGCACCACATTCAGGCGATAGAAGAGGTCTTCGCGGAACCGGCCGCTGGCAATGGCCTGCTGCAGGTCACGGCTGCTGGTGGAGAGCACGCGCGTGTTGATCGGTCGCGGCGTATCGGATCCCACCGGACGCACGGCCTCTTCCTGCAGCGCGCGCAGCAGCTTCTGCTGCAGCCGCGCCGGCAGTTCGCCGATTTCATCGAGCAGCACGGTGCCGCCGTCAGCCGTTTCCAGTGCGCCCTTGCGCTCCTTGCCCGTGCTGGCATCCGAGCCGAACAGTTCGATGTCGATCTGTTCTTCGGGAATTCCGGCACAGCGGCTGACCATGAACGGTCTGGCACGCCGCGGACTGGCCTTGTGCATGGCGCGGGCCAGCAGTTCCTTGCCGGTGCCACTTTCGCCCACGATCAGCACGCGCGCGTCGGTGCCGGCCACCATATGCGCCTGCGCCAGGCGCTCTTCCATGATGGCGCTGCGGGTGATGATGTCCGAACGCCATTCCTCGGTGGAATCGGTGAAGCCGGAGATCTTCAGTGCACGCTGGATCTGGTCGAGCAGTTCCTGCTTGTCCACCGGCTTGGTGAGAAAGCCGAACGCTCCCATCTGCGTGGCCTGCACTGCATCCGGAATGGTGCCATGCGCCGTCAGCAGGATGACCTTGAGACCAGGCCAGCGGTTCTGCAGCTCCTTGAGCAGGCCGATGCCGTCGACCGGCTCCATGCGCAGATCGGAGATCACGAGGTCCGGGCGGAAGCGGCTGGTCGAGGCCAGTGCCTGGGCGGCGCTTTCCACCGCCTCGACATCGTAGCTTTCGGCGCGCAGGCGGATGGTCAGCAACCGCAGCAGGCCGGGGTCGTCATCGACCACCAGGATGCGGGCTTTGCGGGAAGTCTGGTTCACGGGTTGCGTCCCTCGTTGGCAGGTGCAGAGGGTGCACCAGGTGGGCGGTTCGAGATGTTCCGCTCGATGGTGGCAATGGCGTCGAGCTTGGCGCGCGCTTCGTCCAGCGCTTTGCGCAAGCGGGCGTTTTCTTCCATTTCGGTCTGCAGCCGCCGGTTCAGGGCGGTGTTGTTCGGTACGGTGCGCTGGCGTTCACGTTCGCGCTGCAGTTCCGCCACCAGGCGTTCGTTTTCCGTGACCAGCCGCAGTTCCGACTCCACCCGCTGCAGTTCAACCACCGCCAGGCCACGTTCCAGAACGTTCAGCAATTCAGGCCGCGCCAGCGCCTCGCGCAGCAGGCGCTGCGCCTGCGCGGGGTCACGCGCTGGATGTGCAGGCGCTGCGAGCAGCTGGCCATAACGCAACGCAGCAGGACCTTGCCTGGCCTGGTCGTAACCGGCACGCGCACTGGCCATCACCTCGGCCTGTTCGGTCGGGCTGCCCTGCACGACGGTCTGCAAGTCAATGACGTAACGCGCCAGCTGTGCGGCCTGAATGGCTTCATTGCTGGGCGGGGCGGGCGTCGGCGCACGGTCGTTGCGCAGCTCCGACAGACTGCCGCAGCCAGCCAGCAGCACGGCCGACAAGGCAAAGCAGATTCTAGGCAGCATGGGCCTGCTTGCCTGCAACAGCGGATGGCGTCGTGCCGGCAACGGGTGC
>JANPGU010000316.1:0-6546 GCA_031424095.1 Gammaproteobacteria bacterium | reverse complement strand
CGGTCGCCGGTCCCTGCGGCCGGAAAAAAGCAGGCCGTTCTTCGATCTGCACTTCGTCGAGATTGATCACTGGTCGGGCTGGTTTCTGCTGGTTCATGATTTCTCCTGCCCGTCTTGCAGCGGGGAGTGACATGGGCGCAGTCTAGGGCACCAGGGGGACAACGTCATGATGGACAGAAGAAACTGGCTGGGTGGCGCGCTGGCTGGCGGCGTGGCGGTTGCCGGGATTGGCGATCTGCTGGCATCGGAACCTGCGCAGGTTGGCTGGTTCGCGCGCAAGCATCTGCCCATCGGCCTGCAGCTCTACACCGTAGCCGATGCGGCGAAGCAGGATCTGGACGGCACGCTGGCGCAGATCGCGAAAATCGGCTTCCGCACCATCGAGCTGGCGGGCTATCACGGGCATACCGTCGCTGAACTCCACGCAGCTGCACTGCGGCACAACCTCAAGTTCACCAGCATCCATGTCGGCGCGGTGGGGCGCCCGGGCGAACCGGGTCTGGATCAGGATCTGCCGCGACTGGCTGCCGATCTGCATACGCTGGGCGTAACGGATGTGATCCTGCCGATGTTTCCGATTCCCGTTCGGCTGGGATCTCAGAAGGAAGGTGAGGGTTTCCTCGCCTATCTGCAGCGCATCAGCACGGGCCTCACCCGCGATGACTGGCAGCGCACGGCCGCACTGCTGAACGACCGCGGCAAGAAATTACGCGCGTTGGGTCTGCGCTTCGGTTACCACAATCACAATCCGGAATTCGCACCCGTGGGTGCGGGCAATACAACCGGTCTATCTGTGCTGCTGACGGAATCCTCCCCCGAGGACGTGACCTTCGAACTGGACGTCGGCTGGGCCGCAGCCGCGCGGGTGGATCTGATGGAACTGCTGTTGCACAACACGCGGCGCTTCCAGCTCATGCACGTGAAGGACATCCGTGCCGGCACGAAGCAGAACTACGCGCTGCAGCAGGATCCCATCGAGGTGGGCGCGGGCAGCATTCCCTGGAAGAAGATACTGCCGGTGGCCTTCGCCGCGGGTGTGCGCAAGTTCTATGTGGAACAGGAGCCGCCGTTCACCACTGACCGCTTCACGGCGATCGGCAAGAGCTACCGGTACCTGCAGGCCTTCGACGTCTGAGCGGTATTCACACCTTGATCAGGGTGTGAGCAGCACCATCCGCTGCAACAGATGGTCCAGCGCCAGCGTGGGATCGTCGCCACAGAACCCGCTGTGCACGGCGGACATCTGGATGATGGTGCTGCGCGGCGCGACCAGCCAGTGAAAGCGCTGACGCGTGGTGAGTGTGCCGATGGATCCGGCTTCGGCGCCGCCGCGGCATACCACCGGAATCACGCGCAGATGCTGCTCCACCATGTCCATGTCGACGCCGGGATCGATTGCCGCCAGCCGCGCTCGATCCACATGCAGTCGGGCATCGAGAAAATCCAGTGACGGGCACGACAGGATCACGCCCACATTGACGAATTCCTCGCGCTCGACGCGCGGCACCACACGGATCACCGCGTAGTCATAGCCGGGCGTGGGCACGCTGCGCCTCCAGTGCGAAGGCGCGTGGCGCCTCGAGTCTTTGTGTAAGGAACTGCAGATAGTCGGCGCGCCGCGCTTCGCCACCGGCGTCCGCCAGCCATCCAGCGGGAACCGCAGCGACGATCTCCTGCAGCAGCGCAGGTGTGAGCTTGGCGGCGAGTTCTTCATCCAGCGCAGCGATGCGGCTGGCCCGGGGCAGCAGCACATGATCGCGGATGCGCTCGAAGGGGTCGCGGCTGCGCGCCAGTGCAGTTGCCCAGTCATGATGCATATACAGCGCCGCGCCATGATCGATGAGCCGCAGGCGACGATGCCACACCAGCAGGTTCACGTTCTTCGCCGTGCGGTCGACATTCGTCACCAGTGCATCGAACCAGACGATGCGCGATGCGAGATCCGCCTCGATTGGCCATGCCACCGGATCATAGGTCACCGACCCGGGTAGATAATCGCTGGCAAGGTTGAGCCCCTCGCTCGCACGGATCAGCGCCTGGATCTCGGCATCCGGCTCGGTGCGCGCCATGACCGGATCCAGCGTCATGAACACGATCTCGGGCACTTCCAGCCCGAGTGCGCGCCCGATCTCGCCAGCGATCAGCTCGGCGATCAGCGCCTTCGGGCCCTGGCCGGCGCCGCGGAACTTGAGCACATAGAGACCCGCATCGTCGGCTTCGACAATGGCGGGCAGCGAGCCGCCTTCCCGCAAGGGAGTGACGTATCGGCGTGCATCAACGGTGCGGAGAAACATGGCGGGATCATACTCCCGCAGCTGCCGCGCCAGCCGGGTTCACCGGCCGCGCGCGCAGGATCAGCTGCGCGTCTTGCGGAGCTTTTCCAACAGCTTGAGCTGTGCCGCAGCCTGGGCAAGTTCCGCCAGCGCATGCGCCTGGTCGATCTTGTCTTCGCTGCTGGCGAGCGCCTCTTCGGCGCGCTGCTTGGCAGCCAGCGCGGCCACCTCGTCGAGGTCATGCGCGCGCACGGCGGTATCGGCCAGGATGGTGACCTTGCGCGGCTGCACTTCCAGCGCACCGCCACCGACGAACACAGAGGTTTCGCCTGCGGCCGTCTTCACGCGCACTTCACCGGCCTTGATCAGCGTGAGCAGCGGCGCGTGACGCGGCGTGATGCCGAGCTCGCCTTCGGTTGCCGGCACGAACACCATCTCCGCCTCGCCAGAAAAGATCTCGCCTTCGGCGCTGACGATGTCGACGTGGATGGTCTTGTTGGCCATGTGCGTGCCTTAGTTCAGCGTCTTGGCTTTTTCGACGGCTTCGTCGATGCCGCCGACCATGTAGAAGGCCTGTTCCGGCAGGTGATCGTAATCACCGTTCAGGATGCCCTTGAAGCCGCGGATGGTTTCGGCCAGCGGGACGATCTTGCCGTCCTGGCCGGTGAACACCTTCGCGACATTGAACGGCTGCGACAGGAAGCGCTGGATCTTGCGGGCGCGGAACACCGTCTGGCGATCTTCCTGGCTGAGCTCGTCCATGCCCAGGATGGCGATGATGTCCTGCAGGTCCTTGTACTTCGGCAGCACGCCCTGCACACCGCGCGCAATATTGTAGTGCTCTTCACCGATGACCAGCGGATCGAGCTGGCGGCTGGTGGAGTCGAGCGGATCCACGGCCGGGTAGATGCCCAGCGATGCAATGTTGCGGCTCAGCACGACGGTCGCATCCAGATGCGCGAAGGTCGTGGCGGGCGAAGGATCGGTCAAGTCGTCGGCCGGCACATAGACGGCCTGGATGGACGTGATCGAACCGGTCTTCGTGGAAGTAATGCGCTCCTGCAGCACGCCCATTTCCTCGGCCAGCGTGGGCTGGTAACCCACGGCCGAAGGCATGCGGCCCAGCAGTGCCGATACTTCAGTACCGGCCAGCGTGTAGCGATAGATGTTGTCGACGAAGAACAGCACGTCGCGGCCGCGGCCATTGGCCTGCTTCTCGTCGCGGAAGAACTCGGCCATGGTCAGGCCCGTGAGCGCCACGCGCAGACGGTTGCCCGGCGGCTCGTTCATCTGGCCATAGACCATCGCCACCTTCGAGTTCTCGAGGTTCTCGGCGTCGATGACGCCCGACTCGATCATCTCGTGGTAGAAATCGTTGCCTTCACGAGTACGCTCACCCACACCGGCAAACACGGAGAGACCGCTGTACTGCTTGGCGATGTTGTTGATCAGCTCGAGCATGTTCACGGTCTTGCCCACGCCGGCGCCGCCGAACAGACCTACCTTGCCGCCCTTCGCAAAGGGGACCAGCAGGTCGATGACCTTGATGCCGGTGACCAGCAGATCCTGACCGCCCGCCTGTTCGTCGAACGCCGGTGCGGCGCGATGAATCGGCAGCGTGCTTTCTGCCGCGACGGGGCCGCGGTTGTCCTGCGGTGTCCCGAGCACGTCCATGATGCGGCCGAGAGTGGCCTTGCCAACGGGAACGTTGATCGGCTTGCCGGTCGCTTCAACCGCCAGGCCACGCTTCAAGCCTTCGGAGGCGCCCATCGCGATGGTGCGCACGACACCGTCGCCGAGCTGCTGCTGCACTTCCAGCGTGAGGTCGACATCGGTGAGCTTCAGCGCTTCATAGACCTGCGGAATGGACTCACGCGGGAACGAGACGTCGATGACGGGTCCGATGATCTGGATGATTTTGCCGGTTGCCATGTTTTATTACTCTCTACGGCCTGCGGCCGGGGATTCAACGCCGCCCGTGCTACGCACGGTCGGCGAACGCTTAAAAATGTTGAAAGGAAACTTCATACCGCTGCCGCGCCGCCCACGATTTCCGCGAGCTCGGTGGTGATCGCCGCCTGGCGGGCCTTGTTGTAGACGAGCTGCAGCTCGTGGATGAGCTTGCCGGCGTTGTCGGTGGCTGCCTTCATCGCGACCATGCGGGCCGCCATTTCGGAGGCCACGTTCTCGACCGCACCGCGATAAACCTGTGATTCCACATAGCGCATCAGCAGGCCATCGAGAATGTCCTCGGCCGACGGCTCGTAGATGTAATCCCAGTGGGTCTGCAGGCCCGATGGATCCGACGGCTCCACCGGCAGCAACTGCTCCACCCGCGGCCTCTGCGTCATGGTGTTCACGAATTCCGCGTGCACCATGAACAGCCGGTCGATCTTGCCTTCGCGATACGCGTCGAGCATGACCTTGACCGTGCCGATCAGATCCTTGATATGGGGTTTGTCGCCGAGGCCGGAAATGCTGGCCAGCATCGGCAGGTTCAGCCGGCGGAAGAACGCCATGCCCTTGCTGCCCATCACCGACAGGCTCACGCCCGCGCCCTTCTCCTGCCATTCCTTCACCAGCAGCAGCGTCTGCTTGAAGATATTGGCATTCAGGCCACCGGCCAGGCCGCGGTCGGTGGTGATGATGATGACACCGACGTTCCTCGCATCGCGCACCGACATGAACGGATGCTTGTAGTCCGGATTAGCGTGATGCAGGTTGCCGATCACGCCGCGGATCTTCTCGGCATACGGACGCGCCAGCTTCATGCGTTCCTGGGCGCGACGCATCTTGCTGGTCGCGACCATCTGCATGGCCTTGGTGATCTTCTGAGTGCTTTTGACACTCGTGATCTGCGTGCGGATTTCCTTGGTGCCGGCCATCGCTTGAGCCTTAGTAAGTGCCGGTCGCGACGAAGTTCTCGACGATCTTCTTCAGCGTGGCCTCGTGCTTCTTCAATACGGGCTCGGCGTTGATGGCGTCCAGGTCGGCCTTGTGGCTCGACTTGGCGAAGGCCTGCATGGCTGCTTCGAAGGCCACGATCTTGCCCAGCTCCACTTTATCCATGTAGCCGCTGTTCACCGCGTAGATCGACAGCGCCATGGCGGCCACCGACATCGGCGCGAACTGCTTCTGCTTCATCACTTCGGTGGTGCGCTGGCCGCGCTCGAGCTGCTTGCGGGTGGCCTCGTCGAGGTCCGAGGCAAACTGCGAGAACGCCGCGAGCTCGCGGTACTGCGCGAGCGCGAGACGGATGCCGCCGCCCAGACGCTTGATGATGTCGGTCTGCGCTGCACCGCCCACGCGGCTCACGGAAATACCCGCGTTCATGGCGGGACGGATGCCGGCGTTGAACAGGTTCGATTCCACGAAGATCTGGCCGTCGGTGATCGAGATCACGTTGGTCGGCACGAAGGCCGTCACGTCGCCAGCCTGGGTTTCAATGATCGGCAGGCCGGTCAGCGATCCGGTCTTGCCCTTCACGCGGCCCTTGGTGACCATCTCGACGTACTGCTCGTTGACGCGCGCGCTGCGCTCCAGCAGACGGCTGTGGAGATAGAACACGTCGCCGGGATACGCCTCGCGGCCTGGCGGACGCTTCAGCAGCAGCGAGATCTGGCGATAGGCCACGGCCTGCTTCGACAGATCGTCATAGACGATCAGCGCATCTTCGCCGTTGTCCATGAAGTATTCGCCCATCGTCACGCCCGAATAGGCGCTGATGTACTGCAGCGCTGCCGGCGTAGCGGCCGATGCGACCACGACGATGGTGTGTGCCAGCGCGCCATGCTCTTCGAGCTTGCGCACCACGTTGGCCACCGTCGAGGCCTTCTGGCCGATGGCGACGTACACGCACTTAACGCCGGAATCCTTCTGGTTGATGATGGTGTCGATCGCCAGGGCCGTCTTGCCCGTCTGGCGATCGCCGATGATCAGCTCGCGCTGGCCACGGCCCACCGGCACCATCGAGTCGATACAGGCCAAGCACGGGGAGAACTACGGCGGCCTCGTCGCCGCGCCCGTCTTCTCAAAAATCGGCGAGCGTGCCGCCCGCTATCTCGGACTCAAACCCACCAAAGTCGAACTGCCGGACGGCACCACCGTCGCCATCGACGCCTCGAAACTCCGCGACCAATGAAACTCGAGGCCCTGCTCAAAAACGTCGCCACGATCAGCGTGGATGGTTCGCTCGACCGCGAGATCACGGCCATCGCCTTCGATTCGCGGAAGGTGAAGCCGGGTTGTGTTTTCGTCGCCATGAAAGGCGAGA
>JANPGU010000315.1:0-3116 GCA_031424095.1 Gammaproteobacteria bacterium | reverse complement strand
CCTGGCGGCGAGAAAGACCTGCCGCTCACGCTCGACGATGGCATCGAGCGCAGGAGTCATGACGCGGTGGTGGGTTGCTTCGGTGGTGGCACGACGACACCCAGCGTGACGATCATCTTCATCGCATCGTCGACGCTCATGTCGATGGGCACGACTTCGGACTGCCGCACGATTAGGTTGTAGCCGGTGGTCGGAATCGGTGTGGTGGGAACGTAGACGCAGATAAGCGACTCACCAGCGTACTTGCCCGAGTAATCCGGCAGATTGGTGGCCGTGACGAAGGCGATGGTCCACACGTCCTTGCGCGGGAACTCGATCACCACCACCTGGCGGAATGATGCCTTGCTGGTTACCAGCGACTCGGTGAAACCCTTGACTCCCGAGTAGATGGTGCGCACCAGCGGAATGCGGTTCATCAACTCGTCCCACCAGGTCACTACTGCCTGGCCGACGAGATTGGCGACCAGCAAGCCCGTGAACACCAGCACCACCAGAGCGAGCAGCGCGCCGAAGCCGGGAATGTGAAAACCCAGCAGGTTGTCGGGCTTGTACTGATCGGGCAGCACGGTCACCAGACCGTCGGTCAGGTCCAGCAGGAACTTGAAGGTCAGCCAGGTAAGGCCGGCCGGCACCCAGAACAGCAGCCCGGCGATCAGGTACCTGCGCATGGCACGCGCAAAAGCCGATTTCACCGCTTTGCCTTGCGCTTTGCCTTTGCCGGCGGCTTCGCCTTCGCCGGGGTCGCAGCTGGCTTCGCTTCGACCTTGGGTTCGGGCTTGGCTTCAACCTTGGCATCGGCCTTGGTTTCAGTCTTGTCCTCGGCCTTGGACTCGGCCTTTTCGGCCTCGACCAGGTTGCGCTTCTTGTCCTTGTCCGTCTTGAAATCGGTTTCGTACCAGCCGCCACCGGCCAGACGGAACGACGGGGCTGAGATCAGCTTCTGCAGCTGGCTCTTGCCACATTCGGGACATTTCTTCAGAGGCGCATCAGAAATCTTCTGCAGCACCTCGACCTGTGCGCCACAGGCCTGGCACTGATATTCATAGAAAGGCATGCCCGAATTATACGGGAGATCCGCCGACGCGCTTCTCGAAGCGCAGCTGGCCTTCCTCCACCGCAATGACAATCCGGTCACCCGGAGCAAAGGCCCCCTGCAGGATGCGCTCCGCCAGCGGATTCTCGATCTGCTGCTGGATCGCCCGCTTGAGCGGCCGCGCACCGTAGACCGGGTCGAAGCCGGCCTCGCCCAGCAGGTCGCGCGCTTCGATGGAAAGCTCGAGCGTCAGGTCGCGTTCGGCCAGCCGCTTCTTGAGCCCCGCCAGCTGAATTTCCACGATGGCGCGGATCTGCTCGGAGCCCAGCGGATGGAACACGATGATGTCGTCGATGCGGTTGATGAACTCGGGGCGGAAATGTTCCTGCACCCGCTCCATGACTTCGGCCTTCATCCGCACATACTGCTTCTCGCCGGCGAGCTGCTGGATCACATCCGAGCCCAGATTCGAGGTCATGATGATGACGGTATTGCGGAAATCCACGGTGCGGCCCTGGCCATCGGTGAGGCGGCCGTCATCCAGCACCTGCAGCAGCACATTGAAGACATCCTTGTGCGCCTTCTCGACTTCATCGAGCAGCACCACGGAATAGGGCCGGCGGCGCACCGACTCGGTGAGTTGCCCGCCCTCTTCATAGCCGACATAACCCGGCGGCGCGCCAATCAGTCGCGCTACCGAGTGCTGCTCCATGAACTCCGACATGTCGACGCGCACGATGGCGTCTTCGCTGTCGAACAGGAATTCGGCCAGCGCCTTGCACAGTTCGGTCTTGCCGACGCCGGTAGGCCCGAGGAAAAGGAAAGACCCATTGGGACGGCGTGGGTCGGAAAGTCCGGCCCGTGAGCGCCGGATCGCGTTGGCGAGAATCTTCAGCGCCTCGGGCTGACCGACCACGCGCTTGCCCAGCGCTTCTTCCATGCGCAGCAGTTTGTCGCGCTCACCCTCGAGCATCTTCGACACCGGAATGCCGGTCCACTTGGACACGACCTCGGCGATCTCTTCTTCAGTGACGCTGTTGCGCACCAGCTGCGTGGTCGTCTGTTCGGCGGCCTGCGCCTCGGCGAGTTTCTTCTCCAGTTCCGGAATCTTGCCGTACTGCAGCTCGGCCATCTTGGTGAGATCATTGGCACGGCGCGCAGTTTCCAGATCGAGCTTCAGCTTCTCGAGTTCTTCCTTCGCGGCAGCCGCACCCTGCAGCATGGCCTTCTCGGCCTTCCAGATTTCTTCCAGATCGGCGTATTCCTTCTCGAGGCCGCGCAGCGTTTCAAGCAGGATCGCGAGTCGCTTCTTTGAAGCGTCGTCGTCTTCCTTCTTCAGTGCCACCTGCTCGATGCGCAGCTGGATGATGCGCCGCTCGAGCCGGTCCATTTCCTCCGGCTTGGAGTCAATCTCCATGCGGATGCGGGCGCCGGCCTCATCGATCAGATCGATGGCCTTGTCGGGCAGCTGGCGGTCGGCGATGTAGCGATGCGAAAGCTGCGCGGCAGCCACGATGGCCGGATCGGTGATCTCGATGCCATGGTGGACTTCGTAGCGCTCTTTCAGGCCACGCAGGATGGCGATGGTGTCCTCTTCGCTCGGCTCATCCACCAAGACTTTCTGGAAGCGTCGCTCGAGCGCCGCATCCTTCTCTATATATTGGCGGTACTCGTTGAGCGTGGTCGCGCCGACGCAGTGCAGCTCGCCGCGCGCCAGCGCCGGCTTGAGCATGTTGCCGGCATCCATCGCGCCTTCGGCCTTGCCGGCGCCGACCATGGTGTGCAGTTCGTCGATGAACAGGATGGTCTGGCCCTGGTCCTTGGCCAGTTCGTTGAGCACGTTCTTCAGCCGTTCCTCGAACTCGCCGCGGTACTTGGCGCCGGCCAGCAGCGCCGCCATGTCGAGCGACAGCACCCGCTTGCCTTTCAGCGATTCCGGCACCTCGCCGGCGACGATGCGCTGGGCCAGGCCTTCGACGATCGCGGTCTTGCCGACGCCGGGTTCGCCGATCAGCACCGGGTTGTTCTTGGTGCGGCGCGACAGTCCTTATGAATCGCTTGCAAGGTCTCCATGGCAAGGTAG
>JANPGU010000314.1:0-4908 GCA_031424095.1 Gammaproteobacteria bacterium | reverse complement strand
CCTTGAGGATTGCCCGTGCGATCGCGATGCGCTGGCGTTGACCACCGGACAGACGTGTGCCTCGTTCGCCGAGGAATGTGTCATATCCCTGCGGCAGCTTGCGGATGAACTCATCTGCTGCTGCCGCTACTGCCGCCGCCTCGATGTCGGCGTCGCTGGCACCGGGCCGGCCGTAACGGATGTTCTCGCGCGCAGTGGTTCCGAACAGCACGGTGTCCTGCGGCACGAGTCCGATCTGGCGTCGCAGCGCAACCGGATCAGCCTTCGAGATATCGATGCCGTCGAGCAGGATGCGTCCCGCCGCCGGATCGTAGAAGCGCAGCATCAGCTGCAGCAGCGTGCTCTTGCCGGCGCCGGAGGGCCCGACGATGGCGACGGTTTCACCGGAGGTGATGTTCAGCGCAATGCCATCCAGCGCAGCGGTGGCAGGGCGCGAAGGATAAAAAAAAGTGACCGAATCGAATACCAGAGCGCCGTTCGATCTCTGCGGCAATGCGGCAGGCGTTGCGGGTGCAGCAATGGCCGGCCTGGCCTGCAGCAGTTCCACCAGCCGCTCCATCGCACCGGCAGCCCGCTGCACTTCACCCCATTGCTCGATCAGCGCTGCGGCAGAACCCGATACGAACGCCGCATACAGCAGGAACTGTCCCAGCTGTCCGCCCGACATTTCACCAGCCAGCACGGCACGCGCACCCAGCCACAGCACGAAGGTAATCGCGCCCATGACCAGCATGGTGCCCACCGCGGTCAGCATCGCCCGCACGCGATTGCGGGCAATGGCAGTGCTGAAGCTCATCTCGACTGCGTGCCCGTAGCGCTTGCTCTGCAGCGCTTCGAGCGTGAACGCCTGGATGGTCTGCATGGCATTGAGCGTCTCGCCGGCGAGTCCGCTGGAATCCGCGACGCGATCCTGTGAGTCCCGCGACAGCCGCCGCACCCTTCGACCCACGATGAACAGTGGCAGCATGATTACCGGAATCAGCACCACCATCACACCCATGAGCTTGGCGCTGGTGGCGCCCATCATCACCAGCGCGCCCAGCAGGTTCAGCGCGGATCGCAGCGTGATGGAAATACCCACGCCGGAAATCGACTGCACCAGGGTCGTATCGGTGGTCAGTCGCGAGAGGATCTCGCCGGTGCGCGTCACTTCGAAGAAGGTCATGTCCATGCGCACGATGCGGTCGTACACCGCCGCGCGCACATCGGCGACGATGCGTTCGCCCAACCAGGTCACCAGATAGAATCGCAGCGCGGCGAACGCGCCGAAGACCACCGCCGCGCCCAGGAAGGCAAGGAAGTAGCGATTCACGGTGCTCGAATCGCCGGTGGCCATGCCGTGGTCGATGAGATAGCGTACCGCCACCGGCAGCGCCAGCATTGCACCGGACGCGATCAGCAGCGAGATCAGTGCAAACACCAGCGTGCCGCGGTACGGCCGCAGGAAGGGCCACAGCGCGCTGAGTGGCTGCAGTGATTTGCCCTTGGGACGGGCTGCCGTGCTGGATTCGCTCAAGATGGAATCAGACCAGCCGGTTCAGGCCGTTATAGGCCGCGATCCGGTAGGCCTCGGCCATGGTCGGATAGTTGAACGTGGTGTTGATGAAATACTGCAGATTGTTGATGTCCTGGCTGGCCATCACAGTCTGGCCGATATGCACGATTTCGGAGGCGTTGTCGCCGAAGCAGTGCACGCCCAGCACCTCAAGCGTCTTGGCATGAAACAGGATCTTCAGCATGCCAACTCCCTGGTTGGTCATCTGTGCGCGCGCCAGTCCCTTGAAATGGGTGTGCCCGATTTCATAGGGAATGCCGGCGTCCTGCAGTTCCTTCTCGGTCTTGCCCACGGACGAGATTTCCGGAATCGTGTAGATGCCGCTCGGAATCAGGTCCAGCCGCCGCGACGGCGTCGCCGGATCGACGATGTACTGGCCAGCGTATCCGCCCTGCTGATACGCCGCACTGGCCAGTGCCGGCGGGCCGATGACATCGCCGGCTGCAAAAATACCGGGTACGGCGGTCTCGTAGTGATCGTTCACGGCAATCTGGCCGCGCTGGTTCGCGGCAAGACCCACGGCCTCGAGATTCAATTCAGCGGTGTTGCCGGTGCGGCCATTGGCCCATAGCAGCAGATCGGATTTGATCTTTCGGCCCGACTTCAGATTGAGCAGCACGTCTTCGGCACGCGCTTCGACGAAATCGAACTGCTCGTTGTGCCGGATGATGCAGCCCTGATCGCGCAGATGATAGGAAAGCGCCTCTGCGATTTCCTCGTCCATGAACGACAGCAGCCGGTCCTGTGTGTTGACCAGCGTGACCTTGGTGCCCATGTTGAGAAATATCGAGGCATATTCGCAGCCGATCACGCCGGCGCCGTAGATGGTGACGCTGAACGGTGACTGTTTGCAGCGCAGGATGCTGTCGCTGTCGCAGATCCGCGGATGGAAAAAATCCAGTCCCGGTGGATGGTAGGGACGGGACCCCGTGGCAATCACGAATTTCTCCGCACGGATCGTGTACGGCGTTTCCAGGCGCGGATTGATCTCCAGTGTATTGCAGTCGAGGAATTTCGCTTCGCCTTCGAGCACCGGCACGCCATTGCGTTCGTAAAAGCGGCGGCGCATATGCACCTGCGCGTCGATGACACCGGAGGCGGTGGAAAGAAGTTGCGGCAGGGTTACATGCAGCGACGCTGACAGCTTGCGCAGCATCGGGTTGGCGCGCAGGTCGCTCAGCGTCTTTACCGCGTGCCGCAGTGCCTTGCTGGGTATCGTGCCCCAGTGGGTGCAGCCGCCGCCCACCTCGGTATAGCGCTCCACCACCGCCACCTTGCGGTGATTCTTGGCGAGCATCATGGCCGCGCCTTCCCCGGCGGGGCCTGTACCGATCACGACTACGTCATATTCTTCCATGTGCGCCCATGCTAGCCGTTGCCGAGTCAAAAGCGCAGTGCGGCAACGCCAGGATGCGACGCCGTTCAATCGTCCTGAAGCACCTTCCCGGGAAACAGCTCTTCCTGGAAGCCGAACTTCGTCATGTCCCGGATCCGCATGGGATAGAGGATCCCATCCAGGTGATCGACTTCGTGCTGCACGACCCGCGCATGAAAGCCATCAACCGTGCGGTCGATTGCATTCCCGCGGGCATCGAAACCCTGGTAACGCAGCGAGGCGAAACGAGGCACCAGTCCGCGCATGCCCGGGACTGAAAGGCAACCCTCCCAGCCTTCCTCCTCGCTCGCACCGAGTGCAGTGAGCAACGGATTCACCAGCACGGTGGGAGGCACAGCAGGGGCGTCGGGATATCGTTCGTTGCGCTCGAAGCCAAAAATCACGACGCGCTGTGAGATGCCGATCTGCGGTGCAGCCAGGCCTGCCCCATTGGCATGCCGCATGGTGTCCTGCATATCCAGGACCAGCGCCTTTAGCTCTGACGTGTTGAAGCGTATGACTTCGGCAGCCCGCCGCAGCAGCAAGGGATCGCCCATGCGAAGGATGGTTCTGATCGCCAACTATGCGCTCCATTCAAACATTTCCACTTCGCACCAAAAGCAAAGGCCCGGCAAGCCGGGCCTTTGCATCAACTCATCGGGCAGCAGAACTTACCAGCGGCCGCCACCACCACCGCCGCCGCCGCGGTCACCACCGCCCGAGCCGCCGCGATAGCCACCGCCGCCACCGCCACCGCCGCCCCCTGGTCGACCGCCGCCACCACCGCCGCCGCCGCCAGTGCGGGGCTTGTCCTGCGCCTCATTCACGCGCAGTGGACGACCGCCCATCGAATAACCATTCAGCGCCTGGATTGCGCGAGCGGAATCCGCCTGCGGCATTTCCACGAAGCCGAATCCACGCGGGCGACCCGTTTCCCGATCGGTCGGAAGTGCAACGGACTCAACCGTGCCGTGCTGCGAGAACAGCGCACGCACTGCAGCCTCGTCCGCCGAAAACGGGAGGTTGCCAACGTAAATCTTCGCCATGAGTACAGATCTCCAAACAGTAGTTTTCGAAAAACACCTGATCGGAGACCCTTCCAGAACCCGGACGACCAACGATCTGCAGATATTCTATATCTGCAACTATTCTGGAAAGAAGCGTTATTTGGTCTTGTCAACCCCATTATCAGGAGCAACAAACTGCCGCGGCAGCGTGTTGCATTTGCCAACAAGGAGCGGCGCTAAACAGTCGGCGCGGGCACCAGCTTCAGATGAAATTGCAGCCACGCAGAGATATCGAAAATTTCCGGCCGACAGAGATTGTGTCCGACCGGATACTGCCGCCACTCGACATTGAGTCCCGCTGCAACCATCACATCACGCGACTGCTCGCCGAAAGCATTCAGCACCACCACGTCTTCACGGCCATGGCACATCAGGATCGGAGTGTCGCGATTTGCAGCATGCAGTTCCTGCGGCAGACGACTGCGCATCGGCAGATAGCAGGACAGCGCAATGATGCCGCCCAGTCGCGCTGCATGCCGCAGACCCACATGCAGCGCGGTCGCGCCACCCTGCGAGAACCCGGCGAGCACAAGGCGATCGGACGCGATGCCGGCCGCACGTTCGCGAGCCATGTATGCTTCGATGCGCGTGCGGCTGAGCGCGAGGCCGGCCTCATCGTCGCGTCCTTCTGGCGTCAGCTCGCGGATGTCATACCATGCACGCATGGCATAACCGGCGTTCACGGTGACCGGTCGCACCTCGGCATGCGGAAACACGAAGCGCACGCGCGCGGTTGCGGGCAGCTGCAGCTCGGGCACCATCGGCACGAAATCGTAACCATCCGCGCCCAGGCCATGCATCCAGATGACCGTTGCGTCTGCCGCACCTGCAGCAGGCGCAAGCAGGACTTCGGTTTCGCTTTCAGTAATCTGCGTACGCACGGCGCTCAACCCTGGTGCGGCACGTCGAGA
>JANPGU010000313.1:0-5156 GCA_031424095.1 Gammaproteobacteria bacterium | reverse complement strand
CGAGCGCGCCAAGGGCATCCTGATGAAGCAGCGCGGCATTGGCGAAGAACATGCCTATGAGCTGATGCGCAAGGCTGCGATGGATGCGAATCTGCGCCTCGCCCAGGTGGCGCAGAGCGTGATCACCGCCGCGGAGCTGCTCAAGTGAACGCCGATGGACAGGTGGTGAGGATCGGCTTCATGCCGCTGCTCGATTGTGCACTGATGGTAGTGGCGCACGAAGTCGGATTGGCGCGCAAGGCTGGCCTGGCGCTGCGGCTGATCCGCGAATCCTCCTGGGCCAACATCCGCGATCGCGTCGCCATCGGTCATTTCGATGCCGCACACATGCTTGGTCCGATGGTGGTGGCTGAATGCGTGGGTGCCGGCCAGCTGGCGACCCCGCTGATCGCGCCGGTTGCGCTCGGCACCGGTGCCAATGCGATTACGGTTTCCCAGCCGCTGTGGCAGGGGATGCAGCGCTTCGGCGCCGGCATCGGCTTTGGTCCGGCTGCCCAGGCGCAAGCCCTGGCAAGGGTAGTGGCCGAGCGGGCCGCCGCCGCCATGGTGCCGCTGACGCTGGCGATGGTGTTTCCATTTTCCTGTCACAACTACCAGTTGCGTGACTGGCTGGAATCCGCCGGTATCGATCCCGAGAAGGACGTGCGGCTGGTGGTGCTGCCGCCGCCGCTGCTGGTGGATGCCTTGCGCAGCGGTCAGATCGATGGCTTTTGCGTTGGTGAACCCTGGAACAGCCTGGCAGTGGACATCGGCATTGGTGTCATCGCAGCGGTATGCAGTGATGTCTGGGAGCGCCCACCCGAAAAGGTCCTGGCAATGCGCGCTCGATATGCCGAAGAGAATCCGGAGACTGTGGTGGCGCTCGTGCAGGTCATTGCCGCCGCGTCCCGCTGGGCCGCCGATCCGGTCAACCGGCAGGATCTGGCACAGCTGCTCAGTCAGCCGCGGTATGTCGGCGCACCGGCGCGAATCCTGTTTGCCGCGCTGAATGGTTCGATTACCGCGGATCTGAGCAAAGAGCCGATACAGCGGGCGGACTTTGTTTCCTTCGGTCCGGATTCCATCGCGCCACATGCGCGTTATGCCGAACTTTTCTATTCCCGCATGCGGCGCTGGGGTCAGGTTGGCGCAGACAGCGCCGGACCCGAGCGCGCGCGGGCTGGCTTTCGCATGGATATTTTTCGCAGCGCGGTCAAGGGAGTGGGGCAATGAGCAGCAGGCAGTTGCTGGTGATCGGCAACGGGATGGTCGGGCAGCGCCTGCTCGAGAAGCTTGCGGCAAGCACGCATGATTATCAGGTCACCGTGCTTTGCGAAGAGCCGCGGCCTGCCTATGACCGCGTGGGTCTGTCCGGCTTCTTCAATGGCAAGACAGCCGCAGATCTTTCCCTGATTCCGGCAGGATTCTTTGCGGCTTCCGGCATCACGCTGCATCTGTCGGAACGCGCCACCGGCATCGATCGGGAACTGCGGCAGGTCACTACCAGCACCGGGCGGACACTGTTCTATGACACGCTGGTGCTGGCCACAGGCTCCTATCCGTTCGTGCCGCCTATTCCGGGGCGCGATCGCAAGGATTGCCTGGTCTACCGCACCATCGAGGATCTCATCGCGATCCGCGAAGCTTCCCGCAGCGCACGCAGCGGGGCGGTGATTGGCGGCGGACTGCTGGGACTGGAAGCCGCCAAGGCACTGGTGGACCTCGGGCTGCAGACGCATGTCATCGAATTCGCACCGCGCCTGATGGCAGTACAGGTGGATGAAGGTGGTGGTCGTGTCCTGCGTCGCCACATCGAATCCCTCGGCGTGCGTGTGCATTGTGGCAAGTCCACCACGGGCATCGAAGCGGGCACCGAGCACCAGCATCTGCTGCGGTTTGCCGACGGCGAATCGGTTGAGACGGATGTGGTGGTGTTCTCCGCCGGCATCCGGCCGCAGGATGCGCTGGCAAAGGCCGGCGGCATCCAGGTTGGTCCCCGCGGTGGCATCGTGATCGACAACAACTGTCGCACCAGTGATGCGAACATCTACGCCATTGGCGAATGCGCGCTGTGGGAAGGCAAGCTGTTTGGACTCGTCGCGCCTGGCTACCAGATGGCAGACGTGGTGGCGGACAGCCTGCTGGGACATGACAAGAAGCAGTTCACAGGCGCCGACATGAGCACCAAGCTCAAGCTCATGGGCGTGGACGTGGCGTCGCTGGGCGACGCCCATGCCGCCGTGCCGGATTCGCAGTGCTGCACGCTGGTGGATGAGCGGGCCGGCGTCTACAAGAAATTGGTCATCAGCAAGGACGGCACGCGCCTGCTGGGCGGCATTCTGGTTGGCGATGCCTCCGATTACGGCACCTGGCAGCAGCTCATGCTGAACTGCATGCAGCTGCCGGCCAAGCCTGAATCGTTGCTGGTTCCTGCAGGGGACCCTGGCGACAGCGCCGGCATGGGTGTGGCCGCGCTGCCGGCCACCGCGCAGATCTGTTCCTGCAATAACGTCACCAAGGGTGCTATCTGCACCGCGATCGACGCGGGTGTGGTCACGCTGGGCGGCATGAAGAAGTGTAACAAGGCGGCCAGTTCCTGCGGCGGCTGCGCGCAGCTGGTGACGCAGATCATCAAGGCAGAGCTGCTGCGACGTGGCGTGACCGTCAACAACCATCTCTGCGAGCACTTCCCCTATTCCAGACAGGAATTGTTCCACCTGGTAAAGGTCGGGCAGATCAAGACCTTTGCCGATCTTGTCGGCAGGCACGGCAAGGGGCTGGGCTGCGATATCTGCAAGCCCGCAGTGGCTTCCATCCTGGCGTCGCAATGGAACGAGTTCGTGCTGAAGCCGGACAAGGCCGTCCTGCAGGACACCAACGACTACTACCTGGCCAACCTGCAGAAGGATGGCAGTTACTCCGTGGTGCCGCGGATCGCCGGCGGTGAGATCACGCCGGACAAGCTGCTGGTCATCGCGCAGGTGGCGAAGAAGTACGGCCTCTATACGAAGATCACCGGCGGGCAGCGCATCGACCTCTTTGGCGCGCAGGTCAACCAGCTGCCGTTGATCTGGGGCGAGCTGATCGCTGCCGGATTCGAGTCCGGCCATGCCTATGGCAAGTCGTTGCGGACCGTCAAATCCTGCGTCGGGTCCACGTGGTGCCGTTATGGCGTGCAGGACAGTGTCGGTTTCGCGATCGAACTGGAAAACCGCTACAAGGGCCTGCGCTCGCCGCACAAGATCAAGTTCGCGGTGTCCGGCTGCACGCGTGAGTGTGCCGAGGCGCAGAGCAAGGACGTGGGCATCATCGCCACCGAGAAGGGATGGAATCTTTACGTCTGTGGCAATGGCGGCATGAAGCCGCGGCATGCCGACCTGCTGGCCAGCGATCTGGATCGTGAAACGCTGATTCGCTACGTCGATCGCTTTCTGATGTTCTATGTGCGCACCGCAGATCGACTGCAGCGTACGGCGGGCTGGCTGGAGAACCTGGAGGGAGGTCTCGACTACCTGCGGGCGGTGGTCTGCGAAGACAGTCTCGGAATCGCCACTGATCTGGAAGCGGCGATGGCGCTGGTGGTCGGGACTTATGAATGCGAGTGGAAGAAGGCCGTGGAAGACCCCGCAACGCTCAAGCGCTTCCGCCATTTCGTGAACAGCGAGGCGCTGGACAGCAACATCGTGCTGGTGGAAGAGCGCGGCCAGCGTCGGCCGGCCCGCGCGGAAGAGCGCATTCCGGTGCGCGCGAAGGAACATGCATGAGCCCGCAGGCGAGAAGACATTTTGTCTGTGCTCTCGAGGACATCCTCGACGGCGCCGGGGTTGCGGCACTGGTCGATGGCGAGCAGGTCGCGCTGGTGCGTGTGGGCGAAGAGATTTTCGCGCTGGAAAATCGCGATCCGTTCAGCGGCGCCAATGTCATGGCTCGCGGACTGGCCGGCGACCTGCAGGGTCAGCTGGTCGTGTCGTCGCCGGTCTACAAGCAGCATTTCAATCTGCGTTCCGGGCGCTGCCTGGAAGATGAGTCGGTCGGCCTGCGCACCTGGCCCTGCGGTGTGCTGGACGGCCGCGTCTGGGTGGAGTCGCTGCCCCAGGTTGCCGCTGGCGCGCGCGGCAGGCGGCGTCTGGTGGTCATTGGCAATGGCATGGCCGCGATGCGTACCGTCGAAGAATTGCTGGATGAAGCGCCGGATGCCTATGACATCACCGTCTTCGGTGCCGAGCCGCGCGGCAATTACAACCGCATCCTGCTTTCGCCGCTGCTGGCAGGAGACACCGAGCGCGAAAGCATCGTGCTGCATCCGCTGCCGTGGTACAGCGAACGCGGCATCACGCTGCATGTCGGCGATTCGGTGGTATCCATCGACCGCCGCCAAAAGCGGGTGATCTCGGCCGCTGGCATCGTCGCCAGCTACGATCGCCTGCTGCTGGCCACCGGCTCGGAGCCGGTGCGTCTGAAAGTCAAAGGGCACGACCTGCAGGGCGTGTTCTATTTCCGCAATCTCGACGATGTGGATGGGATGCAGCAGCAGGCTGCCAATGCGCGGCAGGCCGTGGTGATCGGTGGCGGCCTGCTGGGGCTGGAGGCCGCGAGTGGTCTGCGCAAGCTTGGCCTCGACGTCACGGTTGTCCACATCCGTGGCCGGGTGATGGACAAGCAACTGGACGATGAAGCAGCCGGCTACCTGCGTGCCTCGATGGAATCCCGCGGCATCGCATTCCGCCTGGCCGCGCGTACCGAGGCGATTACCGGCGACGGCCGCGTACAGCAGGTAAAACTGGAAGACGGCACGGCGTTGCCCGCGGACATGGTGGTAGTGGCCGCCGGCATCACTCCCCGAACGGAACTGGCCCGGTCCTGCGGGCTGCACTGCGACCGCGGCATTCTCGTCGACGACACGCTCCAGACCTTTGATCCGGCCATCTACGCCGTGGGTGAATGTGTGCAGCATCGCGGTGCCACCTATGGCCTGGTTGCGCCGCTTTGGGAGCAGGCGCGCGTCTGTGCCGCCCACCTGGCCGAGCGCGGCGTCTCGCGCTATCGCGGCTCCAGTCCTGCCTCGCAGCTCAAGGTCAGCGGCATCGAACTGTTCTCTGCCGGCGAGCATGGCAAGGCCGGCGCGGCGGAATCCATTCGCTACGCCGATCGCGCCGCGGGGATCTACAAACGACTCT
>JANPGU010000312.1:0-18869 GCA_031424095.1 Gammaproteobacteria bacterium | reverse complement strand
GATCGTCACCAGCGGCAGCGGCGTGGATCCCTATGCCGCCGCGGTCTCGGATCTGAACCAGGATGTATTCGGTGAAGGCCTGTTCACGGGCAAGGGTCTTTATGATCTGCGCGCCTGGGAAGCCACCATCGGGCATCGTGTGCCCGTCAACACACTGCTGAGCCATGACCTCTTCGAGGGGCTGTTCGCGCGCTGCGGTCTGGTGACCGACATCGAGCTTTTCGAAGACTTCCCCAGTCATTCGGAAGTCGCGGCCGCGCGTTTGCATCGCTGGATTCGCGGCGACTGGCAGCTGCTGCCGTGGATCGCGGGCCTGCGCGGCCGCCTGCCGCCGATGGGGCGCTGGAAGATGCTCGACAACCTGCGGCGCTCGCTCGCAGCTCCCTGCTCGGTGGGACTGCTGGTTGCTGCATTTGCCTACAATGCGGCCCATCCGCTGGTCTGGCTGATCGTCGTTCTGAGTCCCTGGCTGTGGCCCGCACTGAGCACCGCCTGCGTGCGCCTGCTGAAGTGGCCAGCACCCAGTTCCTTGCGCGTGCATTTCCGCCGGCTCGCGGCGGATCTGCTGGAAGACCTGCTGCGCGGTGCGGTGTCGCTGGCGTTGCTGGCGCAGAACGCCTGGCTGAGTGTCGACGCCATCTCGCGGGCAGTTTTCCGGCTGATGATCTCCCGCCGCCACCTGCTCGAATGGGTCACGGCGGCCCAGTTGAAGGCGGTCAGCGACAATGCGCTGATCAGTTTTGTCTGGCCGCTGAAGAGCGCCAGCATCATCATCGTTGTGTCAGCGGCTGCGCTGCTGCTGGCGAACCCAGACTCGTTCAATGCCTTTGTGCCGTTTCTGGTCCTGTGGTGGCTCTCGCCGGTGCTGGCACAGCTGATCAGCAGGCCACTGGATGCGCAGCAACCCGACGACGAGATTCCGGGAGATGTGGAAGGCGAACTGCGCGCCGTGGCGCGCCTGACCTGGACCTTCTTCGAACGCTTCGTCACGGCCGAAGACAATTTCCTGCCACCCGACAATTACCAGGAAGATCCGGTACCGGTCGTGGCGCACCGCAGCTCGCCGACCAACTTCGGCCTGTATCTGCTTGCCTGCGTCGCGGCGCGGGATTTCGGCTGGCTGGGCGTGCAGGATCTGGTCGACCGGCTGCACGCCACGCTGGCGTCGCTGCAGAAGCTCGAACGCTTTGATGGCCATTTCCTCAACTGGTATGACACACGCACACTGGTGCCGCTGCTGCCCAGGTATGTCTCGACAGTAGACAGCGGCAATCTGGCGGGTCACCTGCTGACGCTGCGACAAGCCTGCTTCGAATTGCGGCACGGGCCATTGCTCTCGGTCCGCGCATTCACCGGACCGCTGGACGCGCTGAGTCAATGCCGCAGTGCACTGGCAGCAACGCCCGAAACGGGCTTCACCACGGTGCGCGAACGTCGCGAGATGCATGTCGCGCTGGAACACATACAGCTTGGTCTTGGCCGTGGCGGTGCAACGCTTGCAGTTGCCCGCAGCACCTTGCAGGCCGCCGTGCAGGACATCGAACGGCTGCTGCAGCACACCGCCGTCACGATGCCGGCCAATGTGACACGCTGGCTGCGGATCGCCGCGAGCGATCTCGGCTCGCATCTGCGTGACCTGCAGCTGCTGTTGCCCGTGCCACCACCCACGGCACTCGAGGCCCACGAATATGACCTCTTCCAAAGCATGGAGTCAGGCCTGGGCAAGGCGGCCACGCTTGATGACGCCGCCCGATACCTGCAGCAGTTGCAGGCCGCGGCGCAGCCGCCTACCGGTGCGCCTGAAGTCGCGCGCGTGCAGGCTCCGTGGATCAATGCGACCACCCACGGCTTCAGACGCTGCGCCACATTGATCGCGGCTCTCGACGACATCGCAGCGCAATGCGAGTCCATGGTGGCCGACATGTCGTTCGGCTTCCTGTTCGATCGCACCCGTGGCCTGTTTTCCATCGGCTACCGCGTTGCCGACCAGACGCTGGACGCCGGCTACTATGACCTGCTTGCTTCTGAAGCCAGGCTCGCAAGCCTGGTAGCCATCGCCAAAGGCGACGCGCCACGGTCGCACTGGCTGCGACTCGGCCGGCGGCTCACCGGTGGTTCGCAGCGCCCCGTGCTCGCCTCGTGGTCGGGATCGATGTTCGAGTACCTGATGCCGACCCTCGTGATGCAGGAGCCGCGCTACAGCCTGCTCGAGCAATCCAATCAACGCGCCGTAGAACAGCAGATCCGCTATGGCGAACGGCACGATCTGCCGTGGGGAATCTCCGAGTCGGCGTACAACGTGCGCGATCGCGAATACACCTACCAGTATTCCAGCTTCGGCCTGCCCTCACTGGGTCTGAAGCGGGGATTGGCTGCCGACTATGTGGTGGCACCGTATGCCACGGCACTGGCCGCAATGTTCCGGCCGGTGGAAGCCTGCGACAACTATCGCGTGCTCGCCAGGGCAGCCGGCCAGGGCGAGTTCGGCTTCTACGAGTCGCTGGACTACACCGCGGCACGCATTCCCGAAGGCAAGGCCGTGGCCGTGGTCCGTGCCTACATGGCGCATCACCAGGGCATGACCCTGGTGGCGCTGGACAATGTGCTGCAGGAACACGCGATGCAGACGCGCTTCCACGCCGAGCCCATGATCACGGCGGCCGATCTGATGCTGCAGGAGCGCAGCATCCGCTTTGTGGAAGCACCGGTGCTGGTCGAAACCGATGTGCCGGTATCGCAGGAACTGGAGGAACCCCCAGACGTCGCCAGGACCGTGGAAGGTCACAACACCCCCACTCCGGTCATGCATCTGCTGTCGAATCGCAATTACACCGTGATGCTCACCGATTCCGGGGGCGTTTACAGCAGTTGCCGCTCGCGCGCCGTGACCCGCTGGCGCGAAGACCCCACGCGCGACTGCTGGGGTAGCTTCTTCTACCTGCGTGACCTGGAAAATGAACGACTCTGGTCGGCCGGATTCCAGCCCACCGCCACCGTGCCGGATGAATATCGCGCGCACTTCAATGAAGACAGTGTGGTCATCGCCCGCCGCGATGGCTCGCTGCGCACGACCCTGGCAGTGGTGGTCGCGCCGGAAGACGATGGGGAACTGCGCCGGATCACGCTGTGCAATGACGGTTCGCGCGCGCGGCATGTGGAAGTCACCTCCTATGCCGAGATCGTGCTGGCGCCGCAGCGCGCCGATATCGCGCATCCCGCCTTTTCCAACCTATTCATCCAGACCGAATTCCTGACCGAGTCCGGTGCACTGCTGGCGCACCGGCGGCCGCGCAGCGATCGCGAGGCGCCGGTCTGGGCCATCCATGTCATCGCTGGCGCGGGCGATGCGCCGTCGTATCTGCAGTATGAAACCGACCGTGCACGCTTCCTCGGGCGCGGGCACAACGCGCGCTCGCCGCAGGTCATGCAGCATGCCCGGCCGCTCTCCAACACGGTCGGCAATGTGCTGGATCCGATCTTCAGCCTGCGGACCCGGGTCATCGTACCGCCACGTGGCAAGGTTACCGTCACCTTCGCAACGTTCATCGCCAGCACGCGCGAGCAGGCTCTGGCGCTGGTTGCCAAGTACCGCACTCCTGCCTTGTTCGAGCATGTGTCCGAATCGGCGTGGACCTTCGCTCGCGCCGAGCTGTACTACCTGCAGAGCACACTGGGCGAAGCGATGCTGTTCCAGACGCTGGCCTCGCATCTGCTCGTGCCCACGCAGCAATTGCGCGCCGCCGATGACCCGGCTGGTGCGTATTCACTGGATGTCACGCATCTGTGGCGCTTTTCGATTTCGGGTGACCGCCCCATCCTGCTGATCCGCTGCCACAGCCAGGACGATCTCGGCTTCATCCAGCAATGTCTGCGCGCGCAGGAGTATCTGCGCGTCAAGCGACTCGTGATCGATGTGGTGATCCTCAACGAGCGCCGGCATTCGTATGTGCAGGATCTGCAGCAGGACATCGAACGCACCGCGCGTGCCTTCACCTCGCAGACCGTGGAAGGTGAGGACCGCGGGGGCATCTACCCGCTCGCCATCGATTCGCTCGGGGAAGCCGAACGGATACTGCTGCTGTCCATAGCACGCGTGGTGTTGAATCCCGCCCAGGGCAGCCTGCTGGAACTGCTGTATCGCCCCGCCGTCACGCGTGCCGCCGACGCGGCAGTTCCCGAAGACGAGTCCGCACCCCGCGCCGCGCCCGTTACGCTACCGGACAGGCATCCGTTTCTCGAGTTCTTCAACGGCTGGGGCGGCTTTGGCTCCGACGGACGCGAATACGTCATGTCGCTGACCAAGTCGCCGGCCACGCCCGCGCCCTGGAGCAATGTGCTGGCCAATGAGGACTTCGGCACGCTGGTTACCGAGCGTGGCGCCATGTGCACCTGGTCCATGAACAGTCGCGAGAACCAACTCACCCCCTGGTCGAATGATGCGGTCTGCGATCCGTCGGGCGAGGCCTTCTATCTGCTGGAAGAGGGTGGCGAATTGTGGAGCGCGGCTGCGCAGCCGATCCGTCGCATTGATGCGCAGTACGATGTCCGGCATGGCCAGGGCTACAGCCAGTTCGACGTGCTGTGCCAGGGAATCGGCAGCCGGCTGACGGTAGTGGTCGCGGCGGCTGACCCGGTGAAGCTCTGCCGCGTGCGGCTTACCAATCATCTGCAGACAACGCGCCGCATCACGCTGGTGACCTACGTCGAATGGGCGCTCGGCGCTGCGCGTTCCGGCACCAACCAGAACATCCTCACCCGCATCGACCGGGAAACAGGTGCGCAATTCGCCAGCAATCCCGCGCTGATCGATTTCGGCAGCCGCATCGCCTTCGGCGATCTGGGTGGTAGGCAGCAGCATTGCACCGACAGCCGGCATGAATTTCTCGGCCGCAATGGCGCCATGGCTTCACCTGCCGGAGTGCGCGGCTTTGCGGAGTGGTCCACACACAGCCGCCCCGGGCACGATCCCTGCTGCGCCTTCGCCGTCACGGTCGAGCTGGCGCCGGGTGCCTCCGAAGAGCTGGTGTTCGTGCTCGGTCAGGCCCCCGACGCTGATGCGGCGCGCGCGCTGATCCGCAAATACCGCAGCATCGATCCGGGCCTCGTCATGCAGGACGTGGAGGCGCGCTGGAATCAACTGCTCGGCGCCGTGCAGATCCGCACGCCGGATCGCTCGCTGGACCTGCTGTTCAACCGCTGGCTGCTGTATCAGACCGTCAGTTGCCGGCTGTGGGGGCGCACGGCGTTCTATCAATCCGGCGGTGCCTATGGTTTCCGGGACCAGCTCCAGGACTGCATGGCCTTGACGCTGTGTGCGCCGGCACAGGTGCGTGCCCAGTTGCTGCGCGCTGCCGCGCGTCAGTTCGTGGAAGGCGATGTACAGCACTGGTGGCATCCGCCCAGCGGCCGCGGTGTGCGCACGCATTTTTCCGACGACCGGATCTGGCTGCCCTTCGCCGTGCATCAGTACATCGATTGCACGCACGACGCCACGGTGCTCGACGAAATCATTCCATTCATTGAAGGGCCGCTGCTCGCGCAGGACCAGGAAGATTCGCACTACGTGCCGGCCGTTTCGGCAATGCAGGGCAGCCTGTACGAGCATTGCGCCCGCGCCCTCGACATCAGCCTGGCGACCGGCGTGCATGAGCTGCCATTGATGGGCGGCGGGGACTGGAACGACGGCATGAACCGCGTGGGTCATGAAGGTCGCGGCGAGAGTGTCTGGCTGGCCTGGTTCCTGATCACCACGCTGCGGCAGTTCCGGCCCATTGCCCTGACACGCAACGATCGCGCTCGCGCCGAACGCTGGCATGCCCATATCGACCGCCTCACCCGCGCCTGCGAACGGGAAGCCTGGGATGGCGACTGGTACCGGCGTGCATTCTTCGATGACGGCACGCCACTGGGCTCGGCCCAGGGCACCGAGTGCCGGATCGATTCATTGTCGCAGAGCTGGGCCGTTCTTTCCGGCGCTGCCGACCCCGCACGGGCGCGACAGGCCATGGAGTCCGTCGAGAGCCAGCTCGTGCGGCATGATCAGGGACTGGTACTGCTGTTTGCGCCGCCGTTCGATGTGGCACCAGTGGATCCCGGCTACATCAAGGGCTATCTGCCGGGCCTGCGTGAAAACGGCGGACAGTACACACATGCGGCAATCTGGGTGCTGATGGCGCAGACCATGCTTGGCAATAACGCCCGCGTCGGTGAGTTGCTCGATATTCTCAACCCTGTGAAGCGCAGCACTGCGCCTGACGATGCACGGCTCTATCGCGTGGAGCCCTATGTGCTGGCCGCAGACGTCTACGCCGGCGGCGCACTCGCAGGACGCGGCGGCTGGACCTGGTACACCGGCGCAGCCGGCTGGTACTACCGTGCCATTCTTGAATATGTGCTTGGCATCAGGGTCAGCGGTGACACGCTCACGATCGTCCCCTGCGTACCAGAAGAATGGCCGGACTTCGAGGTCTGTCTGAAGCAGCCGCAGCTCGACTATGTCATCCGCATGAAGCGCAGCGATTCAGCGCCTTGCGGGCTGACGCTGGATGGCGAGCGCATGGCAGGGAATGCCGTAAAGTTGATCCGGGACGCGTTACGCCACGTCGTGGAGATCAACCTGGGTTGAGACCATCTGCACACTGGCAGTGCTGGAATGATTCACCCGATGCGTCTTGCCCGGCAACTCGCGCGCGAGCACCATCGAAGCGACCAGCACGGGTACACCAAGCAGCCAGATCAGCAGCAGTTTCATTGCGTTCTCCGCGAAGTAGAAAATGGGTCGCCGCATGCCGACGAGAGTCAGGTTGCGTCGGGGCCATCTTCTTACGGGGAACGGGTTGGCCCCATAGGACCAGCGCACGATGATGTATGTTAAACGGCCCGGCTGCTTGTAAGACGCATCCTACAAGCAGCCGGGAAGCCTCTCTCCCGAGGCTAGCCGCACATCAGCTATTTGGGCTTGCGAAACTTCAGCGTGAACTGATCGGTGGTGCCACGCATGGAGGCATCATGCACTCCGATGGTGTGCGCATCATTCAGGTTCTGCAGCACCTTGCTCTCGCCCTCCAGCACGAACCCGACACTGAGGATGTCCTTCTTCACCGCTTCGGGATCGATGCGATGCAGCGTCTGTACCGCCGACTTGCCCGCGCCTGGCGCGGAAGCATGATCGATCACGAGATACACGCCACCTGGCTTCAGCGAATCAAACACCATCTTGTTCAGCGCCGTGATCTCGGCGTCCGGACGACGTGCCAGATCGTGGTAGTTCAGCGAAGTCCAGACCAGGTCCACCGGCTCTGACAGTTTCACGCTGGTATCCAGCACGCCAACCTTCACGTTCTGATATCCCGGCTCCGCTGCAATGGCTGCAATCGGATTGGGCCGGGCAGGTGCATTGGCAGCCGCCGGAGGCGGCGCGGGTGAGAGTGTATAGACCACGCCCTTTGCCCCCACGGTCTTGCTGAGAATGCGCGTGAAGTAACCGCCGCCCGGCATCAGTTCCCCGATCTTGTCGCCGGCCTTGATGCCTGCAAAGGCGATGACCTCACCGGGTTTCCGGTTGGCATCGCGATCCCTGTCGGCAGTGGGACGACTCGTGTCCGCAACAGCGGACTGAATGTATGCGGGTACGGCATCTGCCGCATGGGTGACTGGCGCGATCAGCACGGCCGAAACGGCGGCCGCGGCAATCGCTCCCGTCAATGTCCTTCTGGATCTGGCGTACATGATGAACCCCTTTGTTATGCGAAGCTTTTCAGCAGACTAGCCCACCTGCATCTCCGGCACCACCCGCGCGCGCTTTTCGCCCTACGAAGCAGCCTGCTCAATCTTGAACAGGTGGGCCAGCACCTCGCAAAGCTCATCGACATCGCCCACGGTCCTGTCGCCCGCCAGCAATGCAATCCCTTCAACCGCAGGCGGAAGCCTCAATCTCGATCAGAATGTCCGGGTGAAACAGCGCCGCAACGCCGAGCAAGGTGCCGGCAGGAGGCGGCCGGTCGATGGGGAAGCGGTGTGCCGCTTCACCTGCCACCTTCAGATAGGCCGAGACATCCGTCGTGTAGTAGTTGAGCCTTACGACATCGCCCAGCGTGAGTGCGGCACTTCCGAGTACGGCTTCCAGATTGTCGAAGGCCTGCTGCAGCTGCGCGCCCATGTCCCCGGGATGCAACGGATTGCCCTGGGCATCGACCGAGCACTGACCCGCACACACCAGCCAGCGGCTGCCACCCAGGATCTCCACGCCCTGGGAAAAACCGTAGGCATCCTGCCATGTCCAGGGATTGACTGCGCGTGTTGAAGGCATGGGCGCAGAGCTTGCGGCAAGCCAATTCCGCTGTCCAGCGGGGTCGAACGTTCTGCAGGTGCCGCTCTTTAAAGCCTTCTCTTCACATCCGCATACGCATCTTCGATGAGATTCCGCAGCGCTGCGTCATCGCCGCTGCCAGGCGTCAGCTTTACATGCCGCATGCGCTTTCCGGTACCGCTCAGCAGGTCCGCCGGATCGTCCAGATTCGCGCCAAAGTAGAACCCGATGTTCACGTGGGACCGGAACACATTGACGTAGGCAAATGCCACGTCTTCGACGCAGGCAACTGGACAGCCGTCATGCATCAGCTCGCGGATGTCTGCACCGCAGCGCCGCAACTGTGTAAACCAGGTGAGCGCCATCGCACCCAGATCATGCGGCTGTGCACTGAGCCAGGCATCAATCTGCGGATCGTGTCTGACGGCCGACGGGAACCGGAACACTTCGTCCACAGCGCGTGTCGCAGCGCTCACGGCTGGAAATTCACGTCGGCGGACTGCATCGACTTTGGCGCCTTGCATCGCCAGGCCAGCGTCACCAGTTCGTTCACGACGGCTCGTGGCGCACCAGCCAGCTCGATGCGAAGCCCCACCACCTTGCCTCCCCACAGCAGCTTCGACATGTGGTCGGGATGCATGGCCAGTGCGGGCTCCCGGAACTGCTCGGGCAGGAACACGTGGATATGCGAATCCGAAGCGCGTGCCGTCACAAAGATCCTGCCTTTGACACGCAGCGATGTCCGGTCGAAGTGCGGCTCTTCCGTAACGGCCGGCAGGGACAGCGCATGCTTGCGGATCTGTGCGAGCGTCACGGACGTTCCAGCCTCTCGCCGACACCAAGGAGTTCCGCATTCGTCAACTGATAGGCGCACTCGCCGGATTTGCCGTAGCGACCAGGCTTGCTGAGCGTGCCGCGCACGGCAACATCCGATATGCCCCCCGACCTTGCAAATTCCGGCTGCACGGCCGGCGTCATATCCGCGCCCTGAATACAGATCTTCGCGTCGACGCCAACCTGCACCAGATACGCGGTCTCCAGGTCATAGTGGTATTGCCCGCGGTAGGCAATGGGGCGATCCGGAGGACGCTCGCCGCATGCAGCGAGACCCAGCAGGACAAGAAGAGCGTAGCGGTTCATCAGGCGCTGCACTCACGGCCCCGCAGGGGGCTGTCAGAGCTCCACCTTGTTGCCCTCGGGATCCATAACCCAGCCGAATTTCCCGTATTCCAAATCATCGGTCTTCTCCAGCACCATGACTGAACTTCGATTCCCAGATGCTGCTTGTACCAGCGCTTGCAGCGCGACCGGATCTTTCGCGCTGAAGAAGAATCCAGCGATGCCGGTCACCCTTTTCATATTCGCCTCGATCGAGCGTTCATTCTAGGATGCCGTGACGGGCCAGGTCTTCTTGATCTCAGCCAACCCACCAACCAGCAGCTTCTCGAGCACCTGTACATCGACATCCGCGAGCTTGTTGATGTACAGGCACTGCTTGAGTCCGCCCTTGTGCTTGCCGAGCTGCTTCAGGAGCAGTTCCTTGCCGGGGAAATCGGCGGCATAGACAACCAGGCTCGCCTTGCGCGGGCTGAACCCGATGGCGCAGATTGATCCGGAATGTCCGCTTCCGTAGGTGTAGTGGTAGGCACCGAACCCGATGATGGTCGGCCCCCACATCTTTGCCTTCCACCCGGTGACGGCCTTGAACAACTTCAGCAGTGCCATTGCGTCCTGCCGCCGCGTGTCATTCTCAATGGCCGCGATGAACGTCGTTACGCTGACCGCGGTGGGCTTCGTCTTGGTTGCCTTGGCCATATGATTCCTGCGTTCTTGCGCACTGCTAGTAGGGAACGCCATCCTTCCGCGTGAGAATCCATGCACCATCCTCGAGCTGGGTGAACTTGAGGTCGTCATTGGGATACTCGGCATAGTCTCCGGTCGTGCGATCTCCTATTTCAAGATACAGCACCGGATCCGCCGACCTGTTCACGAGCTGATGACCCACTCCGGATCCCGCGGGGAAACCGCAGCAGTCGCCGGCCCGCAGCGGGTGTTCGCTGTTGTCGAGGATGAGAATGGCTGACCCCGCAACGATGTAGACGAACTCGTCCTGCCTGGTGTGGTGATGGAGCAATGCAGACACAGACCCCGGGCCCAGCTCGGTCAGATTGATGCCGAAATTCCTGAGCCCGAAGTGGTCTCCAAGCCGGTGTTTGATCCGGCCCTCCACCAGCGCAGCGAATGGCGCCGGGTAGATCGATTTGCGATTCAGTGCCGGAACTTCCAGAGCTGCTATCGGTTCGCCTTGCAATCAGGGCCTCCTGCTCGTTACCGGACAACCGCAGTGGCGGCCCGCAGGACGATGAACCAGAGCGACCCCGCGGAGATCACATACAGGACAAATCTCAGCGGAATGAAATTGAAGGTGCAATGCACGGCGCTATGCAAGGCCCGGAAGATGAAGAAGCCCCAGGCCGCGATTACGTACAAAGAATCGACCTGCCTGGTTACGTACAGGTAGAGCAGGATCGCGTAGAAAAGCGTCGGCAGCTCGAACAGGTTCTTCAGGTTGTCCGAAGGGTTGGACACGCCAGGGGGAGACACGCGGGCCAGCTCCAGCGGTGTCATCTGTTTCGAATCGAGGCCATTTGAAAAGATGAACGGCAGGCGGCGCCCGTACATGTAAAACCACACAACCAGCGTCAAGAGCATGGTCGCGAGGAATGGCTGGAAGATGATGGCTTGGTTCATCGGTGTTGATCAGTCGGCCAGCCTGGTCTCAAGGCGGGCTCTTACCGCTGGCCCGTCCTTGTCGATCATACTATGCAGTATTGAGTCCCGGTTGCGCCCGTCCCGCATGATCATGTTTTTGCGCATGACCCCTTCCTGCGTTGCACCTAGGCGGAGAATGGCTTGGCGTGATCTGGAATTCAAGACATCGGTAATCAATTCAACGCGTGCGCAGCCGCACACCTCAAAAGCGTGCCGCAGCATCAGGTATTTCGCCTCTGTATTGACATGGGAGCGGTGCCCCGATGCCGCGATGAAGATGAACCCGCTCTCTGCGCGGCGATGCGCAGCCTCAATCTTCATGAAGCGGGTGCTTCCCACTACGTGTCCCAAAGCCAGTTCAATCATCGCGAACCCCAGTTCCTGCCGCAAGGCGCGGCGCGCGTCCGCAACAGCGAGAAAGGCTTCAAGCTCGTCGGGATGTGGCACCAGCGTCACGGGAAGCGTCCAGAGTTCCCCGTCACGGATTGCCGCTGCCACGCGCTGCAGGTGCTCCCTGGTCAATGGCCCAAGGCCAACGCGCTGGCCTTGTATAGCAGCCCCATAGGGAAAGCCCGGACCTCATCGGCATCCAGGCGGAAGGCAATGGATGGTGTTGCGGCAATGATCTCGAAGGTCACGAATGCACGCTTGCCCGCGCGAAAGTGGGGGTGACCCTATGAAGCGGATTCCGACGTCTCCGGCAGCGTCAGACAAAGCGTCCGCAAGCGCGCCAGAACCGCAGTCTGTTTCATGTCTTGCGGGAAGCAACAACGACATTCCTGGCCAGCGTCTTGAATCTCACGCCGTCATCCTGGACCACGGTGATCGTAATGTGGCCGGTCTTGCTGGTCTTGATATCCGCAACAGTGCCGGACTTGCCAGCGTGCGTACTGCCAATAACTTTGCAGTGCGTTCCAGCCACGAGCTTGCTCTGCGACGGAGTCGTCATTTTTGCTCACGCCATGCTGATGATGGGCTGGCTGTAGCGCAACGCGGCGCAGTGTTCCGAAACACCAGCAAGACAATGACCCCGACTACCCCAAGGATGTCTGCGACATTGAAGATTCCTGTGCGCAGTGGCCCAACGCCCATGTTGAGGAAGTCCGTGACGCGTCCGTCGTACAGGACCCGATCCAGAAGATTTCCCAGACCGCTGGCGCCCAGAAGGGTCAGCCCTGCGACCTGAGCGCCATCAAGGCCGCGCAGGAAGAGCGCCGAGCCGAGCAGCCCGAGTACCACGAGCCCAACCCCACCCTGCAATACGGCAACCCGCGCTGACTTTGACAGCGATGCACCGATGTTCTCGGCATAAGTCAGCCTGATCGTATCGTGCAGGTAGCTGATGGTCGGTGCGTCCCGGAAGTGCGCCCTGGCTGCAACTTTCGTGAACTGATCGCAGCCCACGCAGCCCATTAGAATGGCGGTTACAAGGATGAGGCGCTTCAGGGCATTCATCGAATCTCCATCTCCCGCCGTGAAAGCTGCGGCAGTGTCTCCAGATGCGCTTTCCGGACGGCCAGTCCTTGCTACTTCTGCTCTGGCTTCTGTTTCGTGAGGTATGCGACCGGAAGTGGATACTCGGACTTGTCGAGCATGTCCATAACAGCCCTGACCGACTTATATGACACTGCCCGTCCGGCTCGCAAGCGCACTCGCGAACCGGGTGGCAAATTCAGCACTTCGCGCAGGTGCGTGATCGCATCAGCGCAGAGAATCCTTGCTTTTTCCACCATGCAATGCGATCCGTCAGATTGCAGAGTGATTGACACTTCCCGGACAGGATCGTCCGCGCTTTCAACCGTCCGGGACGCGGCCGCCACAAGTGTGGCAATGACCAAAGTCCAGACTCCCGAGTTGCTCGTGCGATGCATGAATCGGCTTAGCGGTTCGAATCAACGCTTGCGGACTGCGCGCTCAGCACGCGGACACGAACTTCTGCCATTCGAGCACTGTCCCATCCTGCGGGTGCTCGACGGAACCCATGCATGTGAAGCCAAGTTTTTCCAGCACTCTGTGTGAGGCATTGCGTTCAGGAAGAGTTTGCGCAACCACTGCAACGCCAGGATCTGCCTGCGCAGCCACGCCGAGCAGTGCTGTAGCCATCCGGGTGGCTGCCCCTCGCCCTTCGTGGCCAGGGAATGTGAAGTATGCGATTTCGACACGTCCAGCATCTGGGGCGGACTTGAATCCGCACGTGCCAACCGGTTGATCACCGTCAGTCGCGATATAGCAGATCCACGGAGGAGCGTATCCCACCAGTGCATAGAGGCCCGCAGTGGCCGTCAGGACCTCAAGCAGTTCAGGAGGCAGTTGCCCGGCGTCCTTCGACACGACACCACCCTGTTGAATCGGGTGGAGTCTCATGTGACTGAAGTCCGGATCGCACACCATGCATCCAGATCGTCCACCATGAGCTGCATCATGAAGCGGGACCCGCACTATTCTTCATCGCCCAGATCGGAATAGTAGGACGAGATGGCCGATATTCGATCTCCCTTGATGCTGGAGAAATCGAAGACATGGCAGAAGCTGTGCGTAAGCCCGGATGGCAGGGTGAGCGTGCCATCCGCAGCGCCGGCGCGGCCGTGACTCAGGGCCCTGCGTACCTTCACCCATTCCGGCACGTTGGGCTTCGGAGTCTTCAGGTAAGCCAGGCACGCGGCTTTACCATCAAAGCTTCTTCGTCCGGGCATGGCCCAGATCACATCATCGGGCACGCAGCGCGAGAAAGCAGATACGTTCGCGGTCTCAATGGCAATGGCGAGAGATTGAACCAGGAGATTCTTGGTTGAGCGCCCACAGTCCCTGCTCTTGACGACTTTTGGCATGGTCAACTACTCCTTGAATCACGGTGGCAGCCCGGCCCATTCGTGGACTTCCCGGCACAATGTCTCCACGGTCTCCGGACGATCCACTCCTGCCAGATCATTGGACACCGTGTATCCCTGGCCCGCCAGCACGTGCGCCAAGCAGCAATAGGAGGCCCGAAAGTGCGACAGCTCTTGCGCTGTAACTGGAACGACCTGTCCCGGGAGGCGGGGAGCCAGCGAGTCACGCATGTAAAACACTTCGAAGGAAAACAGCTTCCAGTGTTCGTCGCGCATCTCCGCTCTATAGAATACACGGGCCTGGCTTGAAAGCATGACGTCGACGCCTTTCAGAACTGCTGGAATGTCGATGGTGACGACCAGCGTGGCCACGGCTCGAGACTCCGCAATGCGCACGGCAACGGGATCAAGACGGTGTTTTGCCATTACCTGGCGTTGCGCCATCTTTTCCGAGGCATCCACGAAGTCATGAGCATTGCCTTGAAACCAGCTGATGCGCACGATGCCGTCGTGATGATAGCAGGACTTCATGCGCACCCAACGGCCCATGTCCCGGCATTCACGTTCCGCCAGAACAAGTTGTGTGATCGCACTGATGTGCGCGGCGTTGTCGATCGCCGCTCGTTGCGCTGGTCTGGTCGCGGCGACTTCGGCATTGGGATTCATCTTTTCTCCCAACGGCCAGCGTAACCAGCTGGCGGTTGCTTGCTATGGCTCACGAGCTCGCAGCCTGTGATTGTTCGGCGACAGGTTGCCCGGATTTTTTGGCGTTGTAATAATGATTCTTCCCTTCGTCGGCAAACTCCGCTACCAGATCCAGTCCAACATCCCTGAGCGCGGCCTCGTACGCCTCACCTCCAAGCGACCGGGACCGGCGTCCAGTCATGTTGTCCGCCCAACTGACATCCTGTCTGGGGGCCGTAAACAGCAGGCTCCCGCCGGGACGCAGAACACAGGAGACTCGATGCAGCAGCTGCTTCTGAGCCTCCTCAGGGAGCAGAAACATCAGACCGATTGCAATCACAGCATCAAAGCGCCGGTCGAAGAATGTCGATGTTTCAGCTGCCTCGCACCTCACCTGCGCGCCAGGGACGCGCCGTCGGAACTCGAGCACCAGGTCCGGCGATGCCTCGATTCCATAGACACGGAATCCTTCCTCAACCAAGGTGACAGAGATGGGAATGCCATGTCCGCAACCCAGATCCAGGATTGAGCCCCCGGCTGGAATGGATGCCGCCCAATTACGAACGGTAGCAACACCTATGCTTGAACTGCGACGCGCAATGAACTCCGCCGCCACCGCATTCCATCCACCTGAAATGTCGTCCACCGCTGCTCCGTTGGTCGCCGCTGACATGTCTCTGCCGCCTAACGGCCCGCATCAGCGACCGGATGCCGCACACGCGGCGTACGGTCGATGACCTCGATAACCGCAGAACGGGCGGGCGCGTGTACTTTATGGTGATCCAGATCGCTGCATGCAATTGTTGGTCGGCATTGGGTGGTGATGTAGTGAGTCTTCAGAGGATTGGCATGTAGACATCGGTAATCGCCTCGTGAGCTTGCACGTTCGGACCCACATTCACGTAGTGAAAGATCAGCGGCTGCCCTGACAGCCGCTCCCCGCTGGCAGGTAGCCATTGGTCATACAGAAACTGTGCTGCGCTGTTGTCCGTGCGAGACCCCACGTCGCGAGCCAACGCGCACCTGGCACTGGGAATGACCATCCCCACTATGCCATAGGCGTTTTCTGGAACCGTTCCATCGAACGATAGACAGAAGTCAACTCGGTGTTGTGCGCGATCGATGCTGCGAGGATCGGTGTAGTGCAGTCCGTAACTACGGTGCGAAACAGGATCCAGGAGGCGATTCTCAATCTTCCAGGCGATGAGCTTTCTAGCTGTCGCGTGCTCCTGAGAGGGATCGCCTACGTGGCTGATGGCTGCCACCTTGGTCTGAGGGAACGTGACGATACTTACGTTCATGGCCTACCCAGACAGCGTGCCGCCGGACGGCACCCAGCAGCGCCCGCACGCCGATAGATCAGCACGCGGGCGCGGCGGACTTGCTCTAGCACCGCGCTCAATCGCCCGCGGCCGAGCACTTTATCTGTCCTGGCTCGCTGCATGGGTTTGTTGGGCGACAGATTGTGCACAAGTCCTCCTGACCACCCACATCGCCGCAAGAAACATCGCGCAACTGCCAACAGCAATGGCCAATGCCCTCGGATCCCTCGGAACGACGACTAGAAAGTCCCTGTCCTTAATGAGGGAAGAGTAACTGGAAACGCAAAATGGCATGAGAAATAGACGCATGGTTTGCCACCGATCCGCTGGCCCGCCTGCAACCCGCGCAACGCTGAGATTCAGGGCGATGCCAATTACGAATGACACCCCCAGGGCCGTGAGCCAGACTCTCAAGGACGCATCAAAGTACATCGACAGGACGACTCCGTACCACACCGCGTAGCACCACAGCACAAGTCGGCTCGGTGGTAGGGACGCGAAGTAGCCTACAACCTTCCTCAACATTCGGCTGTCCCCCAACGGCCCACGTCGGCGCCTGGGCGCCGCACCTGCAGCGCAAAGGCGCTGACGGCAAGACTGGGAGGACAGCGGCGCGCGTGCACTTTATATGTCCGGGCTCGCTGCATGGGGTTGTTATGAGGCACGGTCTACGTTTCCATTCGTGTGAGGCTGACTATTATCATCCCTGCGCTTCCTGCGCATGACACGCCACACACAGCTTGTTGCCGTCAGCGTCTCGCTAGATGACCATGACCCGCTCAATCATGGGACGACCGGCACTCTCGGATAGCATCAGCTCAGCCTGGAACTCGCCTGGCACCTTAGTGAATCGTTGCTTCCAGACCACGACCACCGACCCGGGCCGGCTGAGGATGCCAAGAAGTTCTCGATCGGCGAAGTAGCCCTTCTCGGACTGATGGCCCTCGCAGATACGACGAAAGTTTGCCTCGCTTAGCGACGCCTTCGCCCGATCTGCAAAGTCGCGACCATGGGCTTCGTAGTCGATTCGGGTCGAGGCATCCATGAGGTTGTCCATGATTGGCACAACGACTGCGAGCAGGTCTTCATCGGTGAGATCGGAGAGACTCATGGGCTACGCCTTAATGCTTAGCCAGGAGCAAACTTTGCGAACACTTCGGCTTCCGTGAGATTCTCCGTTTGATTCGAGAATGCGTAGCTTGATGGCTTGCGATCTATGAATATCTGCTCCTGAAATTCAAAGGCAGCTCCGTCCTGGAATAGCCCAACAGACAGGATGTATTCATTGGCAGGAATTAGTCGATAGTAGAGGTGCGTTCCGCACTTGGAGCAGAAGGCACGCTGCGCCCAATCCGAGGACCTATAGACAGTAACATGAGTCGCGCCATCAATCTGAACGGTCGGACCGCAATGAACCGTCAACATGGGACCACTGCCCCAACGGCGGCACATGCTGCAGTGACAGGCACCCATCTGCGTATTGTCGGGGGCGACAATCGAGACCGACCCGCAGAGACATGCTCCCTTCATGAATCAACCTCCATGCTCAACTGACTACGCAAGTTCCGTGTGTCGCATAACGGCCCACATCAGCGCCCGCACGCTGAGCTTTCAGCACGCGGGCGCCACCGACTTGCATGACGCATCCGTGTCCTCGCTCGCGGCCGAGCACTTGATGCGTCCCGGCGCGATGCATGCGATTGTTGGACGATAGCGTCAACAGAGGCTCCAACTTCAAGCACGCCACCCGAAAGAACTCGAGTTCGCAGCCCGCCCCTACCTATAGAGAATTCTAAAGTACGACGGTCGGTGCGTATTTGGAACAGCCGACAGGGTTCGCAGAGCTCTATCCCTTCCAGTACCACAGAACCGATCTTGAACTGCCGTCCGCACAGATCGTTGAGTCGTACGCCTGAAGTGACAATATTGCGGCGTGGCGCATCGGGAGATAGCCGAGTGGCATACCTTGCATTGAAGGCGTCGATGATCTCAGTCTCGATGAGAGTCAACTGATAGTCGGGACTCTGTCGGTTCGAGGCATTGAAGTAGCGATCTCCTTCAATGCCTCTGTCTTGGTGCACCTGGACGCTCTGGCTTGAGATCATCGGAGCGCCATGCTCCGGAGCCGTGAATATGTGCAGGACGGTGGGCGCGTGCACTTTATGGTGATCCAGATCGCTGTATGCGGTTGTTAGGCGGCAGTTAGACGGAGAGTTCCCACTGCCTTTAGGTCTACGTTCTTCTTAGCGTTCCATAGGTCATGCCCATGCTGCAACGCGAGCCAGCTCTCTGGCGAACGCCCAAGGCACTTGGACAGACGCAGCGCCATCTCGGGAGTGACACCACTCTTACCAGTCAGGATGCGATTCAGCGTTGATGCCGACACACCAAGCTTGGTGGAGAGCTCCCGGCCGCTAATGCCGTTCGGCTCAAGATACACCGAGGTAATGAACTCGCCCGGATGCGGAGGATTGTGCATAGCCATCAATGATAGTCCTCGTAGTCGAGTACATAGGCCTGACCGTCCCGGAACTCGAACGTCAGGCGCCAATTGCCATTGACCCAGACCGACCAGCGCCCTTTCTCCTGGCCTTTCAAGGGGTGAAGTCTGAACCCCGGAACGTCCATGTCCTCACTTTTCTGTGACGTCTCCAGCGCTGCCAGCAGCATGCGCAACCGCTGCGCATGCTTGGGCTGAATGCCAGCCTGAGACCCTGTCTCATAGAATCGGCGCAGACCCTTGTGTCGGAATGACTGGATCACGCGAGAAGTATAGCGTGTTGCGCGACGCGCAACAAGGGGCTCTTAGTCCGAGTGCCCTGCGGTTGGATTCTGTAGCCACTTAGGCAGTGAGTCGTGGGTCGATGTTGCCTTCGTTGATCCAGTCTTGTCGAGCCTTGTCCGGCGTACGGTAGCCGATCGACCTGCGTGGGCGCTGATGGTTGTAGAAGTGCC
>JANPGU010000311.1:0-3144 GCA_031424095.1 Gammaproteobacteria bacterium | reverse complement strand
CTCGTACACCTGGCTGCTCACATCGCCAAGGTAGATGTCGGCCGCCTGCGTATAGCTCATGTCTGTGCACGCTCGACTGCCCAGGTCAATGTGGATATTGGGTGAGCGCAGATACTTCGCTGCGATGCGCCCCGGCTTGTTGATCCGCAGCCGATCGATGGTCACAACGAGACGACGCTCGAACAGCATCACATGCGGTGCGAATATGAGCTGGTAGTCCTCATTGTCGACAAAGAAATCCAGCACCTCACGTCCGTGCCGATACCATGAGGAGAGGTGTGGCGAAGGGTGCGGGTTATAGAGCACCACGGGGCGCGCCGGCTGCATGCGAAACAGGTGTGCGGAGGTCCGGATATGGTCGAATTTCGGATACCCGACCACGCTGATGCATTCCTGCCGCACGCCGGCCTCGCGGATCAGGCGCTCGCGGACCTTCTGGCCGGAGCACAACACATGATCAAAGCCCGCACTTGCCTTGTCGAAGCCGATCGCGCGATCACCCGCGCCATGGCGCGTGTGCACGATTTTCAAGGATGACAATCTGTAGTGCTGTTTCAGGATCAGCGACGCCTTTTCCGCGACCACCAGAATATCGAGGCTGCGGAAGAACTCGAGGTTGTCGCGATAGATCAGCAGCTTTCCGGCTGGAACCACTGCGCCAAGCACGCCGGCAATGCGCGAGGAGAATGGCGACAGTCGCAACTCCACATGTTGAATGCGGGTCCCGATGAGCGGCCCGCCCAGCCGTCGCACTTCGCATGCCAGTCGTGGCGTCGTGGTTGCAACCACGATCTCGCTGGCGTCGCCGCACTCTGCCAGCGCAACTGCGATCGGCAGGCTATGCGCAACCTGATGTATCTGGTCGTGGTTGAACAGGAAGCCAATGCGCATGGATGAGAATCGCTCGCGACTACGTTGCAGCTGCAGGACTGACCCAGGAATCAGCGACCTCGACATGCTAGGGCAGGGCTTGTTAAGGCCACGTTGCTGCCGGCTTAAGAATTGTTCATCTGCTTCTGGGCGGGCCCGGACCGCGGGCCTGTGGCAATTTCGGCTGCGGACCACCCGGCAGCGCGACGGCGCATGGCAGCGCCGGTTATTCCTCGCGACAATTCTGTTTTTCTTCCACGCGGCGAGGGACCGCCGTCGGGTCAGCTGGACCGGCTCCTGGCGCAGCGGCTGCGTTGAATGCCAGGCAACACGGGTTTAGACTCCGGCCTGTTTTGATCCGAAAATGAAAATAACCGGGGTGTAGTCATGGCCATCTTTACGCATGTGGTTCTGGGCGCGAACGACGTCGCCAACTCAAGCAAATTCTTCGATGCCGCGCTCGGCGCGCTGGGTGTCAAGAACCTGGGAGCATTCGGCGAAAACGCAGTTCTCTATGGCAAGGATTCGCCGGAATTTCTGATCACCAAGCCAGCCAATGGCAAGCCGGCCTGTTTCGCGAATGGCGGGACGGTGGGTTTCCAGGCGCCCAGCCGAGCGGCAGTCCATGAATTCCACACGGCCGGATTGGCCAATGGCGGCACCTGCGAAGGTCCACCAGGACCTCGCACGTTCACGCCTACAGCCTATGCGGCGTATCTGCGTGATCCGGAAGGAAACAAAATCTGTGCTTACTGTTTCCTGCCAGCCTGAATCCTGCAGCTTCTGACGCTTGTGGCTATCGGCGCAGCTTCATGCTTCGCCGATAGCCCGCCAGATTCCCGTATGGCCCTTGCCCTGGTTCTTTACTTCGTATAGCGCAGAGTCGGCGCGCGCCAGCAGCACCTCGGGCTCCCGACCCTGATCGGGCGCCACGCACAGACCCACGCTGCACCCAACATGCAGTGCCTTGCCGTCCGCGATGCGATGCTCGCGTGAAATGGAGGCAATGATTTCGTCTGCGACGGCGCGAGCGGTAAGCGCATCGCCGTCACTCAGCATTACGACGAATTCATCCCCACCGAGGCGCGCTACCAGTTCATCGGGACCGGCAACCTGACGCAGGCAATCGGCCACCCGCTGCAGTACTTCGTCGCCGGCGGCATGGCCGTGGTTGTCGTTGATCGCCTTGAAGCCATCCAGATCGATATAGAGAACAGCGAAAGTCCGGCCACGGCCGCCACCTTCCGGAGGCAGGGCTGCGCACGCAGCGGCCATCTGATGCAGCAGCTCGGCGCGATTGGCAAGGCCGGTCAGGTGATCAGTCTGCGCCATGCGCCGGTGCAGCTCTTCGGCGGTGATGGCAGCCAGCAGATATTCCTGGTTGTGCACCGTGAACGCAGCGATCGACAGCACCACAAAGCCCATGGAAATGGCGGCCAGGATTTGGGCTCCACCCTGCAGGCACAGCACCACCATCGGCGGCACCACCGACAGCAGCATGGTTAGGATCGCGGCCCGCGGCACGGCCGCCCAGCGCGTTGCGCAGCCCGCCAGCACGCCCATAGTGCCGCTCATTGCCATGGTGGCCAGCGCGATATCACCGGTCGCGATGCTTTCGGCGCATCCGAACCCGAAGCTGGCCATGGCCAGGCCGCTCGACATCATGATGCTCGCCAGCGGCTGCCGGTGGCCCTTGCGGCGCTCCAGGGCGGGATGGATGGCTCGCCACGCAATCAGGATGATCGAGGTGATCAGCCATGCCCAGGCCCAGCCGGCCCGGCTGATATAGACCGTGGTGGCGCAGATCACGATCAGGGTGACGGAGTAGAACACCAGCGACATCGTGGTGGTCGGAACCGATTCCAGCATTCGCGCCCGCACGCGCTCCGGAGCATCAACAAGATCGCCCAGCAGAAGCCGTAGGATGTAACCCTGCATTACCGCCATGTCCGTGCCGAAGCGTCGCATCCTGCGATTTCTGAAGCCTGTGATATTCTCGCCGCTATTCAGCCGTCACGCAAAAAAACGGTCACTTTGTCAAATCGGGGGATTTCATGGCAGGCAGTACAGGTGGAACCAACCCGATCGCAGTGATCGACGGCAATCCGATGAGTGTGCGGCAATGGATCGTCGTCATCCTGATGGTCCTGCTGAACGCCCTCGATGGCTTCGACGTGCTGTCGAGCGCCTTCGCGGCACCGGGCATCACCAAGGAATGGGGCATTCCCCGTTCCGAGCTGGGTGTCATGTTGTCGGCAGAACTCATCGGCATGG
>JANPGU010000310.1:0-1897 GCA_031424095.1 Gammaproteobacteria bacterium | reverse complement strand
AGCGGCACGTTGGGCCTGAGCGAGGGGAGTGTTTGCAGCAGCCCCACCACCGATCGAACCGAGCAACGCGAAACGGGCGGTCCGCGATTCGAGATCGACGGCGCGCGGAAGTTCTCCTCTGGCGTCGGAGAGATTCAGGCGACCGATATCACCCTTGCACACAGAGGCGTTCCAGGTGGGTTCAATCTTGCAGGTGTTGTCGGTGACGACGCTGTCGTTCTCGCCGTCGTGGAGCATGACGTGGGAATCGGGGATGCCGGTCACCGAACCGTCCAGGTCACGGAACGACAGGGTCCGATATTGGTTGCCGCCGCGGTTGTCATTATCGAACCGGGCATCGAATTTCGGGAAATAGACCGGCTTGGCGTTGACGAATTTCGCACCGCTGATCGAGCTTCCGGTACTGAGCCCCGCGCTCGTGAACAGCAGGAAGGAAAGCGCGCCTGTCTTTCGCAGCTTGTTATCCCGGTAATTCGCGAATGTCGTGTTCACCACATCATCGCGGTAGTCATAGTATTCGTAGCCACGGATGGGGAAATCCGGAATCGAAGGCTTCGGCAGGCTGCGGCCATAGGCGATTTCCTCGGGCGTCGTGGGGTTGCCGATATTTTCGGTCTCACCCACCACCAGTGAATCCACCAGCCGTGCACTGAACGGCAGGCTGCCAATGTCACCAGCGGCCTGCGTCATGCCAATGGCATTGTCAGCGAATTTCGCGTTGCTGTAGACGTACATGTCGCCCCGGCCCCAGAGACCACCATTGCGGTTCTTGTAGCTGGTCAGGTTCTCGAAGTGCGACTCCAGCACTTTGCTCTCCAGATCGTTGGGATCTGCCAGCGGCAGCAACGGAATGGAGGCCGTACCGAAGGTGTTGTCCTCGTTGATGTGCCGGTCAATCATGAACCCGTCGAAGTTGGAATGGGACACGTTGCCCTTGAATCCGCGCAGCGGCGTTCGGCGCGGCCAGATGGTCTTGCTGACCTCGGTGCCTGCGAACTGACCTTGCGGGTGCATCGGCAGGGAAAACCAGAAGCCGGTCTCATCGGAACCGGCGGCCACGTTGTCAATGAAGGCGTTATCCGGGTTGGTGATCCAGTAAGCCGTCACCGTGTTGTCCGAAGGCAGCAGGGTGTCCTTGCCGGAAAAGCTTGATTGCCTGATGGCCTGGCGAGTCCCGCTGATCTCTCCGTTTGCGGCGAGATTGATCGGAACGCAGGGCTTGGTGGGATGGCACTTGATCTGGATTGCGAGGTTTTTGACGAACTCGTTGCCGTGCTCGATGCCGTCTTCGAGGAAGAAGCAGTGACCGACGGTGTTGTAGGTCACGTTGTTCTCGACCCGCAGGTCGTTCGTGCCATGCACCGTCACGCAGCGGTTGTACGTGTCGTGGATGGCCGCGTTCTTGATGTACTGGCCCTTGGCGTCGCCGACCAGATGCCAGTGGATCGGGTAACGCGCCAGCGTCATGTGCTGGCCCATGCGGTTCAGCTCGACACCCTCCACATACATGTGGCTCGAGGGCATCGCCATGATGTGGCCGCCAAAGTAAGACTGAGCTGCATCCGCTGATGCCTGAATCTTGATGTTGCGTGTGAGTAGACCAACCTCACCGCGTTCATCGACCTTGAACGTGATCCTCCCGAAGTGCATGTAGTCGAGTTTCTTGTCGAGCGTGATCTTGTTGCCGCTGATCGCGGCAATCGTGCGCCGCTCAGCTTGACGGGGGTTGTAATCCGTCGAGGCTAGAACGATTTCATCCCCGGCCTTCCATTGCGCGGCGTTCAGCACTTCGATCGAGCTGCTCCCCGCGTCGGCGGTCTTCGCCAGCTAGGTCCAGGTGTTGGTGCGGTTGCCATGCAGGTTCAGCGTGCCGCCCGACAGCATGATGCCGCGGTCG
>JANPGU010000309.1:0-18207 GCA_031424095.1 Gammaproteobacteria bacterium | reverse complement strand
CATCGAATACTGCTTAGGGCGCCTGATGCGGCGGTGGGAAATGCGAAGGAAATGCGAACATGAATAGAATAGCCCAGGCGACCACATTGGTAATCAACACTCTTGCCGCCACAGCACTCCTGCTCGTTGGTCCGTCAGCTTCATGTCAAACCAGTCCTGTCTCGGCCGGGCTACCGGATCCCATGCTGATCAAGGACCTGGTTGCAGCCAATCGGATTCTCGCCAGTCACGATGTCCTTGACGGTTATGGACATGTCAGCGTGCGGGACAACAAGAACCCCGGCCATTTCCTGATGGCCCGTTCGCTCGCTCCAGAGCTTGTCACGTCTGACGACATACTTGAATACGATCTCGATGCCGTCGCTGCCAACCTCAACGGTCGCAGCCAGTATGGAGAACGATACATACACGCAGCAATATACAAGGCCCGCCCGGACGTCATGGCTATCGTGCACAGCCACACGCCGACGGTGATCCCGTTTGGCGTAAGCTCGGTGAAATTACGGCCGGTGTATCATCTGGCGGGATTCCTGGGGGAAGGCCTTCCGGTTTTTGATATCCGCCAATCCTTTGGCATGACCCAGATGCTAGTGAATACTGCACCCCGCGGCCAGGCGCTGGCACAAAAGCTCGGCAACAGTGCAGCCGTGCTGATGCGCGGTCATGGTATTGCGGTGACCGGAACCTCGCTGCCTGTTGTGGTCGGGCGTAGCATCTATACCGACGTCAATGCGCGCATCCAGCTTCAATCGATCGGCCTAGGCGGGACGGTGACCTATCTGCATCCGGACGAGGCGCGACTCATTCAGGAGGATGGCGAAAACGCTGGCTACCGGCGTTCATGGGAACTGTGGCGGCGCCAGGCACTTGGGGAATGACTTCGTGGGAGTGGCGAATACTGGCAGCGTGTGCGGCGGGTCTGAGTGCGTTGCCGTGTCGAATGGCGATTTCGCCTGAAGTCGCGGATTGGCCGGCGACCGGCGGCGGTCACTTGGTCGCTGCTTCACATTGACCTCCGGTAGAAATCGTGCGCTCCGTTGCAGTGCTCGTCTGCAACCTGCTCATACGAAACGCCGCGCCCTAACTTTTGAACCCTGGTGACTCCATACGCGCCGCGAGTGTCAAGCAGGTGCGGACATGCGCATGACTACGCGCAAGTGATCGTGTAAGAGTCAAGGACGGATCATGTTGTAAAGCCGATCCACCGACCCATGAATATCACAGCTATCCACAGTCCGAGCGACAACGCTGCTGCAGCGCGCGCTGCGAGTGGTGTTGGTAGCGACAGATCCCATTCGCCAACGCGTCTGAACACGCCAAAATGGAACACCGCCATGTTTACGCCCGCCAGAAACATCGCTGCAAACTTGGCTTCAAATTGGGGATTCGCCCAATAGGTTGGGGCCCTGGAGATGAACATCAGCGAACCGGAGAGTGCGGCGAGGAAGAATGCTGCCCAGGTCCATGGAAGAATCTCGCTCGAGAGCTTGCTTACTGAGGTTCGCCGGGCATTCACACCCAGTAGCCGGAGATCCACCATGAAAATGGAGCCGAACACTGTGGCCAAGGCCAGGACGTGAACTGTCTCAATGGCGGGAAATAGATACGCTCCGCCAGAAGGGTCGTCGCCGCCTATGATGCGTGCCAGTTTCGAGTCACTCAGCACTTGCAGGAAGTCCATGATGTTCATGCGTAGAGTGCCCACACGTAGCCGATGAAGCGCCCGAACGCAACGATGGTGATCCATGCAAGGGAGGATACAACTGCAAACAGTTGCCCGACCGGGGGACGGTCCGGAGCGTCCCACTCAGCGCTATGCAATCGAACGGTGCGTACCAGGAAGAAAGTCATCATCGCCATACAAGCAATCAGCAGCATCTTGCCCCAGAAGATTGGCGTCACAAATTGTCGCAGTGGCTCGATAACGGTTTGGAGCAAGCCTGTTGCGAGGCAGACAAGCAGCCCACGCCACATCCATGGTGAAAGCGTTGCAACCAGCGAAGACACGGTGCGACCGCGTGTGCCAACTCCCAGTAGACGCAGATTGATCATCATGGCCGAAGCAAAAACCACTGAAAGGCCAACGATGTGAATGGATTGCGAAACCGGAACCAGCCATGAAACATCCTGTAGCACCGTACTTATGTTCGAGGCGGCAATGGCTTCCGCTGTCGACCTAAACATAGTGAATCCTTGTTAGCTTGGTTAGCGCTCGCATTGGTGGAGTGCCGACGCTGTAGTACAAAGATGCCACTTCTCCGTGCGGGGCGGGCCTCGTCAACCCCGAAATCGATCGCTATGCTTAGAGAAGCAATAGCTTTCGTGTCTGCTGCGCTCTACAGTCCGAACATCAGAAAGCCTAGCCAAGCGATAAACTTCGCAACGCTTCAGAATCATCTTGCTGCCTGTCCGGTGCATACGCCCGTTCCTGCAACGAAATTCTGTTGTGAGATCCGGACGCAGCGAGAACCTTCGAACACAACCTTGGCACTATGCTTGTGCAGCGCGGGCTTCGAGCCGCCTGCTGACCGCATCCCAGCGGATATTCGCGAAATACGCATCGATGTAGCGGGCAGCCGCCGCGCCATAGTCCAGTGCGAAGGCATGCTCGTACATGTCGAGCACCAGCAGCGGCGTGGTGTTGGCAGGCGCGGTGGCGTGATCGGCCATCCAGTGGTTTTCAAGCAGCTGCAGCGACTGGTTGTAGCCCAGCATCACCCAGCCTGACCCGCCCGCGATGCCCTGCGCGATCTTGCGGAATTCGGTTTCCCAGGCGTCGTAGCTGCCGAACGAATCGGCGATCTTCGTGCGCAGTGCAGCGTCGGCCTTGCCGTCGCCGCCGAGACCCGCGAAATAGATTTCGTGCAGCACCACCGAGCCGGTGCGCAGCAATTGTTCGCGCTTGAGTCCGGTGTAGACATACGGTGGCGTGTCAGCGTCGCCTGCGGCGCGCAGCAGGCGGACGCGCAAGGTATTCAGGGCCTTTACGGCTCCGGCGTAATTGTTTTCCCAATGTGACTGGATCAGCGTCTGCGACAAGCCCTTCAGGCTGCCGCTGGCGTAGGGCAATGGCAGGGACGTGTGCTGGTATTCAAATGCCTTGCGCGCAGGCCGCGTCTCGGCCGCAGAAGCCGTGCCTACTGTGGAGGCTGCAGCCAGCAACGAGAGTGCTGATGTGCCGTGGAGAAACTCCCGGCGGGTCTGTTCTGTCATCTCTGCTCCCTGCGGGCATAACCCGCTTCTGTACTGGTCATGATAAAGACACCCTCTGTAGTATGTATTACATTGTGGTAATCAAACCCGGCAACGTTCGCAGCTGGCTGCTGCTGATCCTGACCCTCCCCGGCAGACAGCCGGCGCTACGCATGCGGGTCTGGCGCCGCCTGCAGGCCGCAGGGGCCGGCGTCCTGCGTGATGGCGTCTATGTTCTTCCCCATCGTCACGACCTTGCAGAATTGCTGCAGGGACTTTCCAGGGAGGTCCTGGCCGGCAGCGGCGCGGCGCGCGTCATCGCCGTCCAGGACGGCAGCGAATTTGCCGCACTATTCAACCGCACCGACGCCTATGAAGAGCTGCAGAAGAAGATCGCCGTCACTGCCCGCGCCCTGCCCCGCGCCGGCAGCGCGCGGGCCCTGGACAAGGTCGAGCGTCTGGGTCGCGAGCTTGATTCCATCGCTGCCATCGACTACTTCCCTGGGGAGGCTCTGCCGCGCGCGCGCCGGGCATTCGAGGCGCTGCACACCCAGGCCACGGCAAGGTTTGCGGATGAGCCCCATTCCCGATCTGGACGAATCCCGCGGCTGAAACGGGCCGACTTCCATGGCCGCACCTGGCAGTCGCGCGCCCGGCCCTGGGTGGACCGGCTCGCCAGCGCCTGGTTGATCCAGCGCTTCATCGATCCTGCCGCACGCTTTCGCTGGATCGCCAAGCCGCCCGATGACGCCGGCGAGGCAGTGGGATTCGACTACGACGGCGCCGCGTTCACCCATGTGGGGGACAAGGTAACCTTTGAAGTCCTGCTGGAAAGCTTCGGCCTGCAGCGTAACCGTCCGCTTTGCAACATTGCGCAGCTGGTGCATTACCTCGATGTTGGCGGCCCGCCGGTTGCGGAAGGCCCCGGCCTGGAAACCATGCTGCGTGGCATGCAAGACCGCATCACCGGCGATGCCCAGCTGTTCGCCGCGGCCGCCCAGTTGTTCGATGATCTGTACCGCGCCTTCGGGACCCGGGGCAGTCCGTGACTACCCCCGTGTTCGATGCAGCCAGCGCAACCGCCGCAACCCGCGGCGTGAGCTTCACAGAAGCCCTGCGCTTCTGGCTGAAACTCGGCTTCATCAGCTTTGGCGGTCCCGCTGGGCAGATCGCCGTGATGCATCGTGAACTGGTGGAAGAGCGTCGCTGGATATCCGAACGGCGCTTTCTGCATGCGCTGAACTACTGCATGGTGTTACCGGGCCCCGAAGCCCAGCAGCTCGCAACCTACATCGGCTGGCTGATGCATCGGACCTGGGGCGGCATCGCCGCGGGCGCGCTGTTCGTGTTGCCGTCGCTGCTGATCCTGATCCTGCTCTCCTGGACCTACGTCGCCTATGGCGATGTGCACTGGGTGGCCGGCCTCTTCTACGGCATCAAGCCGGCAGTCACGGCCATCGTGGTGCAGGCCGCACATCGCATCGGCTCGCGCGTGCTCAAGAACGCGTGGCTGTGGAGCATTGCGCTCACCGCATTTCTGGCGATTGCGTGGCTCGCCCTACCGTTTCCACTGATCGTGCTTGCAGCGGCGATGATCGGCGTCGTTGGCAGTCGCGTCTCACCGGCAGCATTTCGCAGCAAGCCAAGCCACGCTGCGGACGGAAAGCCGCACCTGCCCGCCATCATCGACGACGATACGCCAGCACCGGCCCATGCTCGCTTCAATTCGACGCGTCTGCTGCGCATCGCTGCAATGGGCCTGCTGCTGTGGTTGTTGCCCATGGGAGCGCTGCTGCGGATGTTCGGCTGGCAGCATGTGCTCGCCCAGATGGGCTGGTTCTTCACCAAGGCCGCGTTGCTTACTTTCGGTGGCGCCTATGCTGTCCTGCCCTATGTCTATCAGGGCGCGGTAACCCAATACGCCTGGCTGACTCCGGCCCAGATGATCGACGGGCTGGCGCTGGGAGAGACCACGCCCGGCCCGCTGATCATGGTGGTGGCGTTCGTCGGATTCGTCGGCGGCTACGCAAGCGCGTGGCTGGGTGGGCAGAGCCTGTTCCTGGCAGGCGCGATCGCCGCAACAGTGGTCACGTGGTTCACCTTCCTGCCGTCCTTCCTGTTCATTCTCGGCGGCGGACCGCTGGTGGAATCCACCCGCAATGAATTCCACATCACGGCACCGCTGACGGCCATCACTGCCGCGATCGCCGGCGTGATTGCCAATCTGGCATTGTTCTTCGCCTACCACGTGTTCTGGCCAACCGGCCTGGCCAACGCGGTGGACTGGTACGCGGTTGGCATAGCAGTGGCCGCGGCAGTTGCATTGCTGGGCTACAAGCAGAGTGTCGTCCACGTCATGCTGGCCTGCGCCGCAAGCGGACTGTTGCTGCGCACCTTCCTTTGAATCGATAGACCTGTCGTTACATCGCGCCATCCGGCCACCGGCACGCACACGGCAAAGGCACACGTCGGCGTGGTCGAATCTGCACTGGAGCGGCTCGACGCAAGCCACGGATATATCGCACGGCGCGACTACTCTCCCGCGACGCTGCTGATCGCAGCGGGCTCCGATCGCTACGCGGCCAGGTTCAGCGGCTTCGGCCGCCCCACCGCATAGCCCTGCACATAGTCGACGCCGATGCTGCGGGCTGCATCCAGGCCCGCCGCGTCCTCCACCTGCTCGGCGATCACCTTGAAGTTCAGCGACCGCGCCAGCTTGATGGTGGCGGTGACCATGGCCTGGTTGACGCTGTCGCGCGCCAGGTTGTGCATGAACGAACCGTCGATCTTCAGATAGTCCATCGGCAGGTTCTTGAGGCTCGAGAACGACCCCAGGTTGCTGCCGAAATCATCCAGCGCAAACTGGCAGCCCATGCCGTGCAGCACACCGACAAAGCGGCGCGCCGCTTCGAGGTTGGCCACCACTGCCGCCTCGGAGATCTCGAAACAGATCTGCGCGGGTTCCACACCGCTGCGATCGAAGCTGTCGACCACGAATTCCAGGAACTGCGTATCGGCCAGCGTCTGGCCTGAGATGTTGATGGCCAGGCAGCGCCCGGCAGCAAGCGTGATGGCACCACGCCCCAGCGCAGTAAACGTGGTCTGCAGCACCCAGCGATCCACCAGACCCATCAGCCGGTAACGCTCGGCTGCGCGCACCACATCGATGGCGGACAGTTCCTGCCCCTGTTCATTCGCCAGCCGCACCAGCACTTCCATCGACGGACCGGTGCTGTCCTGTCCATAGGCCGGCACGATCGGTTGCCAGTACAGGCGGAACAGGTTGTCGCGCAGCGCCGCCTGCAGGATGCGCAGCCAGTGGATCTCGCCGCTGTTGCGTGCCGCAACTTCATCGCGCGCGGAATAGACCACTACGCGTCCGGCGCCCTGCTTCTTCGCCACGTAGCAGGCCGAATCCGCGGCAGCGAGGATTTCTTCCACGCTGCCGCTGTCACGCGCCAGCTCGACCAGACCCACACTTGCACCCACCGTGTGGATGCGATCGCGCCACACGAAGCGATGCTCACCCACCGTGCGCACCAGGTCGTCGGCGATCTGCCGACCCTTGGGCAGTGGGCAGCGTGGCAGCAACAGCGCGAACTCATCACCACCCACCCGCGCCACGATGTCCGAGTCCCGCACCGCTTCGCGCATCAGCTTCGACACTTCGCGCAGCAGGCTGTCGCCCGACTGATGGCCACTGCTGTCGTTCACTGCCTTGAAATGATCCAGGTCGATGAAGCACAGCACATGCGACGCCTCACCGCGACGCGCCGTTTCCAGCGCCTCGGCCAGCGTGCGTTCGAATTCGGTGCGGTTGACGAGGCCAGTGAGCGCGTCATGCGTGGCCTGATAAGACATCTGCCGCGTGATGCCACGCAGCTCGGTGACGTCGTGCAGCAGCACCACGGCGCCGGTGATCTCTTCAGCGGCGTTGTCGCGACTGCGCAGCGGCGAGGCCGTAAGCTCGATCGAACGCTCCGAGCCGGCACTGCGCGCGAGCAGGAAAGCGCGCCGGCCAAGCCCGACAGTGGTGGTGCCGCGCAGCGCCAGATCGATCGGATCCCTCAACAGCTTGCGATCGGTTTCATCCACCAGCGAAATCACCTGGTCGACGGTGCGGCCGCCCAGCATCTTCATGTCGAGGCCAAGCAGCAGCGCCGCAGCCGGATTCGCATATTCGATGCGCCCTGCCGTATCGGTCGTGATCAGCGCTTCGCCCAGTGATTCCAGCGCCACACGCGCCCGCGAACGGCCGCCGATCTCGAACATGCCTGTGCCACCGCCCAGCGTCTGCATGGTCTGCGTGGGAATGACTTCCACCCCGGTGATCAGCAGCGCCCGACTGTCCTCGAAATCCACGGGTGTATTGGAGATCTCCAGCCGCGACAGCTGGCCCTGCATGCCGATGAGGTCGATCTCGAAACGTGCATGCGCATCGTCGCCGGAAAGACAGCGCGCCAGGTTCTGTGCCACCAGCTCGGACTGGTCGGGTGGCACCAGTTCGGCCAGCCTGCGCCCCACCACTGCCATGCGATCCACGCCCAGCAACTGGGCGAACTGGGGATTCGCATAAATGATGACTTCGCGGTGCAGCAGAACGATCTCATGCACCCGGTCGCCCACCTGCGTGAACAGGCCGCCGGCACCGCTGCCCGAAGGAACCCGGCGTGCTCGCTGCAGCAGATGATTGACCGCGGCGGTAAGGGCCGACAGGTCAGCGTGATCGGTCTCGAAGTCGACACGATCGGCCACCTTGTTGCCGATGGAGGCAGCCTGCACGGCCTGCGACAACCTCACCAGCGCCTTGGCATCGCGCAACTGGAACAGCCACAGGATCAGGAAGATCAGCGCTGCAAACGCGAACATCAGGCTTAAAAGCCCCAAAACCGACATCGTTTGCCCTGAAAGTTATGAAACCGGTCATCGTTGCAGCGGTCAGAATAGCGTAGTCGCCGTTTGGCAACAGGCTCGGCACGACATAACTTTTGGCTTAAGTTGCCGCCACCGTTAAACTAAAATGATCAGCTACCTGATATTCTGACGCCATGCAGCCTAGCACCCTCGCCCGCTCCCAGATGACCTACCAGCAGGTTCGCGCCTGGTCGGTTCTGCCACCTGAAGTCCTTGACGTGTTCGACCAGCTGCCGCGCGAGACCTTCGTGCCCGCGGCCTGGCAGGGCGCGGCCTATGGCGACCTCGCCGTTCCGCTGGGCGACGGCCAGCACATGCTCACGCCTACCGTTGCCGGCCGCATCCTGCAGGCGGTCACTGTCCGCCACAGCGACCAGATCCTCGAGATCGGCACGGGCTCGGGCTATCTCACCGCCTGTCTCGCGCTGCTGGGCGCGCAGGTGCACAGTCTCGAAATCCGCCCGCAGCTCGCACGCCAGGCGCGCCTGAATCTGCAGGCCGCAGGCATCGGCAACGCAACGGTGGAAGACGCCGACGCTTACACCTGGCAACCAGCCGCGCCGGGATATGACGTGGTGGTTGTCACCGGCTCCCTGCCCGTCTATGACCCGCGGTTCGAATCGCTGCTCAAGCCTGGTGGAAGGCTGTTTGTCATCGCCGGTACCGCACCTGTAATGGAAGCGCAGCTCGTGAGACTGAACAATGCAGGGGCCCGTGACGTGCACAGCCTGTTCGAAACTGTCACCGACCCGCTGACCCACGCCGTTACGCTCAGCACCTTCGTGTTCTGAAAGCCGCGCGGCGGGAACTTGATCGGACGGCGCGGCTCTTAATCCGGATTGGCTAAAAAGAACTCAGGAAGTCACATGAAACGCGGAATTCTCTGGACGGGTCTCGGCGGCGTCGCAACCTTGCTGATGGCAACCATGCCGGCCAGCGGCGCAGACCTGCTCTCGGTCTATGACCGGGCGCTGGTGAATGACCCGCAGATCCGCGAAGCCGAAGCCAACCGCATGGCGCAGCGCGAAGCCCGTCCGCAGGCCATCGCATCACTGCTGCCGCAGGTCGCGGGCCAGGCCAGCAAGGGCCGTACCTGGGGCGACGGCAATTCCACCAGTCCGCAGATCCTGAACGGCGTGCTGGTGCCATCCACCTCTGGCACCGATTCAATCAACACCACCAAGTCCTGGGGTTTCAATATCCGCCAGAGCGTTTTCAACTGGAACAACTGGGTCGCCCTGCGTGCAGCCAACAGCGAAGTGGCGCAGGCGGAAGCCGACTACATCTCGCAGCTGCAGGCCATGGCGCAACGCGTAGCGCAGCAGTACTTCGCCGTGCTTAACGCACAGGACACCGTGCGCGCGCAGGAAGCCGCCCGCGACGCCATCTCGCGCCAGCTGGATCAATCCGAGCGCCGCTTTGAAGTCGGCCTGATCGCCATCACCGACGTGCAGGATGCCCGCGCCGAGCGCGACAACGCCGCTGCCGCGGTCATCGCTGCCAAGCGCACACTAGCCAGCGCCGAGGAACAGCTGCGCGCCACCATCGGCGAAAAGCCCAGCATCCTCAATGAGCCCGGCCCCAACATGCCGCTGCTGTCGCCCACGCCGGCCTCGGAAGAAGACTGGGTCCGCATTGCAATGGAACAGAACTCGTCGCTGATTTCGAGCCGCCTGGCTGCCGATATCGCGCGCGATCAGGTGCGCACCGCCTTCGGCGGCCATCTGCCCACGCTCGATCTGATCGCTGGCCGCAATCACACTGAAGGCGATGGCCGCACCATCTTCACGACGACTCAAAATCCCAATGGCACCTTCACCCCCACCAGCAACGGCAACGACGGCAAGTCACTGACCCTGCAGCTCTCCGTGCCGATCTTCAGTGGCGGCGCCACGCAGTCGCGCGTGCGCCAGAGCCAGTACCTGTGGATCGCTTCGAAAGAGCGTCTCGAGCGCACTTCGCGCAGCACCGAGCGCGCAGCCCGCGACGCATTCCTGGGCGTGAACAGTGAAATCGCACGGGTGCAGGCATTGAAGCAGGCGCTGGAATCGAGCCGCACTGCACTGGCTGCTACCGAAGCCGGCTATGAAGTGGGCACCCGCACCTCGGTCGACGTGCTGACCTCGCGCCAGCGGCTGATCCAGGCTGAAACCAGCTATTCCGCTGCGAAATACTCATACCTGAACAACATGATCCAGCTGCGTCTGGCGGCAGGCGATCTGGACCGTGGCACGATCGAAGAGATCAACCGGCTGCTCACCGTGACGCCGACGGCAGCTACTTCCACTGCGCCAGCGGCGCCGACCTCGCCGCCGCCCGCTGCCGTGGCACCGCCAGCCCAGTAACCCTCAGGCGGCTGGCGGCAGCGCAGCGAGCATCGCCAGCGCCCGTTCAGCGGCACCGCGATTGGCAGCCACCACTGCCACCGCATTCCCGCCACTACGCTGGGCGCGTGCTGCATCGGTGAGAAATATCTCCACCGCCCGCGCCAGCTCATCCGCGTTTGCCACCGTTGTCAGTGCACTGGCGGATTCGAGCAGGCGCGCGGCATCCGGCGAGTTGAAGCAATGCGGCCCGGCGAGCAGTGGCTTGCCCAGTGCGGCCGGTTCCAGCAGATTGTGTCCGCCAACGGGCACCAGGCTGCCGCCGACAAACGCGACATCGGCAGCCGCATACCAGTCCAGCAACGCACCCATGGCGTCGAGCAGCAGCACGTCGATCTGCCGTGTCAGCACGGCAGGTCCTTCCGAGACGCAGGCAGACTTCAATCCCTGCGTGGTCAGCCAGCGCGCCACCTCTGCAAAGCGCTCGGGTCGTCGCGGCGCCAGCAGCAGCAGCGGCACCGCGCGCGCCTGGGCGCGCGCATTGGCCACCAGCTGGCGCTGTGCGTCGATGCAGATACCTTCTTCCACCGCATGCGTGCTGCCGGCCACCCACAACGGGCGCTCGGCGGCCCACAGGTCGCGCAGCGCGTCGCCGTGCGCGCGTACATCTGCCGGCAGTCTGAAATCGAACTTGAGATTGCCGGAGTCGTGTACCCGCGAAGCCGCAGCGCCGAGCGCGATGAAGCGTTCACCATCCGCCTCGCTCTGCGCGCCGATGACCGCGAATGCACGCACCGCCGCCTGCATCAGGCGCGGTGCCCAGCGCTGGTAACGCGCCAGTGAACGCGCGGACACGCGCGCACTGACCAGCGCCAGCGGCACACCAGCGGCTTCACAGGCCGCGATCAGGTTTGGCCACAGCTCGGTCTCGATGAACACGGCAGCACGCGGCCGGTTGGCGCGCAGAAAGCGAGTCGCAACACCCGGCAGATCCCAGGGCGCCAGCTGCAGCGACAGCTGCGGCAGATCCCGATACAGGTCGCGCGCGCGCGAAAGTCCGGTTGGCGTTCCCACTGTCAGCAACAGCGGCGGCGGATCCGGAATCTGCGTCAAGGCGCGCAGCAGACCGCCCAGCGACTGCGCCTCGCCCACTGACGCGGCATGCAGCCACAGCGGCCGGTCGACGCGGGATTGCATTCCCGCTGCCAGTGGTTCACGCAGGCGGCCGTGATAGGCCTGATTGCGCCAGCCCCGCCACAGGAACCACAGCATCGCAAAAGGCAGCAGCAGTCGCAGCGCCAGCGTGTACGCCCAGCGTGGCATCAGAACCAGGCGGCCAGCAGACACTGCCATTGCGTGTCGTCGAAGCGTCGCTGGCTGCGGCAGTCTTCCAGTGCATCCAGGGAGCGACGCAGCCGCGCCAGGTTGGCGTCGCACCAGAGGCCAGGAGTGCGCCGCGCGCAGCGATCGAAATCGATCAGGAAAACTTCCCCGTCATCGCGTAGCAGGATGTTGTGCGCATTGAGATCCGCATGACAGAGACCGTGGTCCTGAAAACGGCGAATGCAGCGGCCGATCGCAGCCCATACATCCAGACCCACTTCACCGGCATCGAGGCGCTGTGCCAGCGTCTGCGTATCGGACAGGTATTCGGTGATGATGTCGGCGCGATAGGCCATGCCCTGCTGTTCATAGCGCGCCGCGACCGGCAGCGGCACGGGCAGGCCGGCAGCATGCAGTCGCATCGTCAGCTGCAGCTCGGCCATGGCCCGCGTGCGCTTTTCACCCAGCCAGGGATAGCGATCCTCGCTGATCCGGGCCATCAACCCGCCGCGCCGGTAGTGCCGCAACACGAAGCGCCGGTCGGCATTCTCGAAAACAAAAGTGCTGCCCCTGCCGGCATGATTACCAACGAGCTGCCCGCGGGCGATCCAGAAGCGCGGTTCAAACCAGGGAACGGTGACCTCCACGCCAGCCGCCGCATTGGCGAGCACGGCACCCTGGCCGGCCGGCCCGCGCACCGCGGTGCGCAGCAGTCGAAGTGGTTGTTCCTCGAGGAAGCTCAGCGGCGCAACGTGAATTCAGAGCCGCAGTACGGGCACTTGGCGGCGCCAGTCTGTTCGATCGGCAGATAGACCCGCGGATGCGAATTCCACAGCGTCATCTCTGGCATGGGGCAGGACAGAGGCAGATCGGCCTCGTCCACTTCATAGCTCCGCGCGGCGTTGGCGGGCAGCAATGTGGCTGGGTTGGACATGGCGCAAGATTATACGGACTCGCCCATGGTGTCGCGCCAGATGGCGGTCACCGCACTGCGCTCGGCCTCGAACACGCCGGCCTCGAGCACCCCGCCCTGGGCTTCCAGCGAACGCCGGTGCGCCATCAGGCGGTAGCTCTGGTAGGCACCCACCAGCACATCGACGGTTTGCTGCGGCACCAGCGCGGCAGAGGCCACCGACTCGAGCTGGCGGATGGTGTCGGGGAAGTAGATCACCGGCGGATATTCCGCCGCCCAGCGCAGCGCCCAGTACTGCGCCAGGAATTCGATGTCGGCGATGCCGCCGCGACTCTGCTTCAGGTCGAACTGGCCGGGCTTCGCGTCGGAGAGTTCGCGCCGCATGCGCTCGCGCATCTGCGCCACCTGCTCGCGCAGATCGTCGCGACGAACCGCGTGCTGCAGAACATCGCTGCGCACGGCTTCGATGCGCGCCATCAATTCGGCCTCGCCGGCCACCGCGCGCGCATGCAGCAGTGCCTGGTGTTCCCAGGTCCAGGCTTCCTCGAACTGGTAGCGGCGGAAGGCATCGATGCTGGTGACAAACATGCCGCCCTTGCCCGAAGGACGCAGGCGCACATCCACTTCATACAGCCGCCCCGCGGCAGAGTGCATGGTAAGCAAGTGGATCAGTCGCTGCGCAAAGCGCAGGAAGAACACCTGGTTGTCCACCGGCGCAGCCGCGTCGGTTTCCTGCTGCTCGCCACCGGAATCATGCAGAAACACGAGATCCAGATCCGAGCCATATCCCAGCTCGTAACCGCCAAACTTGCCATAGGCCAGCGCGCCGATCTTCACGGCGCGGCGCAGCCCGGCGTCGGTGCAATGCGGTGCCCCGAGCTGCGCGCTCATCTGCCGCAGCGCCAGCGCCATCGTGTACTGCACTATGATGGCCGCGATTTCGGTCAGCCGGTCACTGACGGACATCAGCGGCAGGCGGCCGGAAAGATCGGCCAGCGCGATCCGGAATACCGCCGCCTGCTTGAAACGCGCCAGCGCTTCAACCTCGCGCTCGATGTCATCGGGCACTTCCGCCAGGCGGTGATGCAGCTCTTCGGCCAGCGTCGCGCGGTCCGGCAGCGCATGTTTCCAGCGCTCGTCGAGCAGCTCATCCAGCAGCGCTGGTGTGCGCGCGAGCTGCGCCGCCAGGAAATCACCATCGCGGCACACATCCACCAGTTCTTCGCGCGCGCGGCGATGCTCGACCAGCAGAGAAAAATAGGCCGAGCGCAGGCCGATGGCTTCCACCACCGAGAACACACGTCGCAGCGTGGCGGGACTGCGCGCGGCCGCCTGCTCCACCAGCAGCAACTCCAGCAGCGACTTCAGGCGGCGGCGGCCGGTGTCGTCGAGGCGTCGCAGCACACTGCCGTTGCAGAGTTCGTCCAGTTGCACCAGCAAGGCGTCGGGATCGTCGCTGCAGGCCGCGAGCTGATCACGCAGCGGCGCCCGATCAAGGCCGGTTTCCCACAAGGGCGCGAGGTCCAGCTTGCTGACCGGCGTTGCCGCTCCTTCCGTGAAGAGCGCGGCAAAATGCCGGCTCACACAGTTGCGCTGCGCCGCCAGCCTGCTGTCCATCTGCGCCACATCTGCAAAGCCGGCGCCCAGGGCAATGCGCTTGCGCTGCAGGGGATCGAGTGGCAGATCGTGGGTCTGCGCGTCATCCAGCATCTGAACACGGTTCTCGAGCAGGCGCAGGAAATCGTAGGCCTGCGCGAGCTCCTGCACGGCATCGGCCGGCAGCAGGCGCGCGCCCGCCAGCAGCGGCAGCACCTTCAGCAGCGACTGCTGGCGCAGCGCACCGTCCTGGCCGCCGCGCACCAGCTGAAAAGCCTGCACGATGAACTCGATCTCGCGGATCCCGCCGATGCCCAGCTTCAGGCTGGCCGCGCGATCCCGGCGCTGCACGTCGCGGCCGATCAACGCCTTCATCTCGCGCAGCGCCTCGAACACGCCAAAGTCCAGATAGCGGCGGAACACGAACGGCCGCAGCACCTCCGTGCGCAGCGCATTGAATTCGGCCTGCTGGGTCAACGCGCGCGCCTTCACGTAGGCATAGCGTTCCCAGTCGCGGCCATGCGCCTGCAGGTAGTCCTCGAAGAAGGCAAAGCTTGCAACCAGCGGACCGCTGTCGCCGAAGGGCCGCAGGCGCATGTCCACGCGGAACACGAAGCCGTCCTCGGTTACCGCGTTGAGCAGGCGGATCAGCAGCTGGCCCTGGCGCAGGTAATAGTCACTCAGCGACATCGCGACCGGGCCTGCGGTCTCGCCCTCGTGGGGATACAGGAAGATCAGATCAACGTCCGAGGAAAAATTGAGCTCTTCGCCGCCGAGCTTGCCCATGCCGAGCACCACGAGTCCACCTGCCGCGGCCGGCGGTGCGCCATAGCGCGGTGCCAGCAGCTGCGCGGCAATGCGCGTGGCGCCGGTGATGACGACAGCGGCAAACCAGGAAGTCTCGCGCAGCGTGTCATGCACGGACGCCAGACCACTGAGGTCGCGCCACACCAGGCGCACCATTTCCTCCCGTCGCAGCAGGCGCAGCAGCCGGGAGAAGTCGGCTTCACTGCCCGTTGCTGCGCCGGCAATGCCGTCAACGCGGACGGTGTAGTCCGCCACGCTGCGCGCGCCGGCAAGGCAGCCCCGCCGCCACAACGCTTCCAGCAGGTCATCGTCGCGCAGCAGCGCGCGCAGCACGAAGTCGCTGCCGCCGAGCACCTGGCGGGCCTGTTGCAGCAACCCGGGCTGAGCTTCGAGCAGTGCGCTGGTCCGCGGCGATTGCTCGCGCAGCTGGGCGAGGCGGGAATCGACCAGCGCCTGCAGCGCTGCGCTACAACTCAATGACACCGCCATCCACGAACAGATCGACGCCGGTGATGAAGCTGGCTTCGTCCGAACTCAGAAACAGCACGGCGCGCGCTATTTCGTGTGGCTCACCCATGCGCCGCATCGGCGTGTTGGCGATCATCATCTGCCGCAGCGCATCCACCGCCTGCGCGTCCATGCCCACGTTGCGATTGATGATGGGTGTTTCGGTGGGGCCGGGGCTCACCATGTTCACGCGTATGCCCTGGGCCACCAGCTCTACCGCAAAGATACGCGTCACCGCGCGCAGCCCGGCCTTGGCTGCGGCATATATCACATTGCCCGGCGCAGCCAGCACGCTGCCGATCGAACCGGTGAACACGATGCTGCCGCCGCGGCCCATCAACGGCAGCGCCTTCTGCGCGGCGAAGAAACAACCGCGCAGGTTCACGTCATGCACCTGGTCCCAGAGCTCCGCACTTACCTCGGGGATCGGCGCGAAAGCACCGATGCCGGCATTGACGAACAGCACATCGACGCGTGCATGTTGCTGCCTGATCTGCTCCACGGCCGCATCGACACTCGCCAGATCAGCCACGTCCGAGCGGATCGCCAGAGTGCCTGGCCCGATTTCCTGCGCCACTTCCGCAAGCGTTGCGGGATCGCGGCCGGTGATGACCACCCGCGCCCCCTCTTCCGCATAGGCCCGTGCGGTGGCGCGACCAATACCGCTGTTGCCACCGATGACCAGTGCCACCTTGTTCGCAAATCGCATGCTCATGCCCGTGTCAGCCCGTTCAGAACAGGGAGTTGGTGTTCACCGGCTTGGCGGGCACTTCCATCAGCACATCCCAGTGCTCGACGATCTGCGACCCGGCCACGCGGAAGATGTCGACCACGGCCAGGCCCGGGTCGCCCGCAAACCGCATCACGTGTACGTGACACACCACATGATCGCCATCCACGAAGGAACGCTTGATATCGGTGCGCGCATCCGGCGACTGCGTGCGGATGAACTGCAGGAATTGCTTGAGCGCATCGCGCCCCGGCGGCGCCAGCGAACTGTGCTGCACATAGTCGGTGGAAATGTACTTATCGACCTTGGACGCGTCCATCTTGATCAGCACCTCGCGTCACATTTCCAGCACCAGATCGAGATTGCGTTGCTCTTCCGCCGTGCGCGCCATGACCACTCCCGTTTGCTGCCGCGATTCTCACCGATGTGACCATGCGCCACAACACGCGCTGCTTCAGCTGCGCGCAGCGGAATGCGGCAATACCAGGCGCAGCACTGCATAGCCGGCAGCGCCCGACAGCAGTGTTCCCACCAGTACGCCGAAGCGCTCCAGCCCCGCCGCCGTACCTGCCCCAGGCGGCAGCGCGAGCTGCGCGATGAACAGGCTCATCGTGAATCCAATGCCACACAGCAGTGCCGCTCCATACAGCTGCGCCCAGCTCACGCCCTCCGGCAGCGCGGCAAAGCGCGCGCGCACTGCCAGCAGGCTCGCCGCCATGATGCCGACCTGCTTGCCCAGGAAAAGACCTAGTACTACGCCCAGCGGCACCGGATGCAGCGCCGTTGCCAGCGACATCCCGGCCAGCGAAACCCCGGCATTCGCAAACGCGAACAGCGGCAGGATGGCAAAGGCGACCCACGGGTGCAGCGCATGTTCCAGATGCCGCAGCAGCGAGGATTCGCGGGTGTCACCGCGCAGCGGTATGAACATTGCCAGCACCACACCCGCAAGCGTGGCATGCACGCCGGACTTCAGCACCGCCACCCACAGCACGATGCCGGCCAGCACATAGGCAGCAGGTCGCCGCACGCCGCGACGGTTGAGCAGCGCCAGCACGATGATCATCAGCAGTGCCACAGCCAGTGCCAGCAGCGACAGCGACGCAGTGTAGAAAACCGCGATCACCACGATCGCACCAAGGTCGTCGAATATCGCGATGCTGAGCAGGAAAGCCTTCAGAGCGGTGGGCACACGCGGCCCCAGCAGCGCCAGTACACCCAGTGCAAAAGCGATATCCGTGGCAGTGGGAATCGCCCAGCCGCGCAATGCCACTGCATTATTACGGTTGAGTGCGATGTAGAAGAGCGCCGGCACCAGCATGCCGCCGACGGCGGCAATGGCCGGCAGGGCCGCACGCCGCCACGACGACAGATGCCCTTCCAGCAGCTCGCGCTTCAGTTCCATTCCGACCAGGAAGAAGAACACGGCCATCAGGCCATCGTTTATCCACAACAGCAGCGGCTTCGCGAGCAGGAAGCTGCCGAAGCCGAACCGCACCGGTAAATCCAGGAATGCCGTGTAGACCGCTGCCAGCGGCGAATTGGCAACCAGCAGGGCCACCATTGCGGCGATCATCAGCAACACACCGCCTGCGGCCTCCAGCTGCAGGAATTCCTGCAGCGGCTTGAGCCATGGCGCTGGCGGCGGCTCTGCCTGATCTGGATTCATACCGGTTCCGCCGCGTTGACTAGGGCCGCAGCGGCAACCCTAACGCGTGCGCGACCGGCTCGCTGCGAATCTCGCCATCTGCCACATTGAGGCCGCGACGGAAATGCGGATCGGAACTGAGTGCGGAGGCCACACCCTTGTCTGCCAGCGCGCGGATGTAAGGCAGTGTTGCATGCGTGAGTGCAGCGGTGGATGTACGCGGCACAGCGCCGGGCATGTTGGTCACGCAGTA
>JANPGU010000308.1:0-3121 GCA_031424095.1 Gammaproteobacteria bacterium | reverse complement strand
CATGACTGTCGTTTTCGGCGAGGTGATCCACGACGCCGGAAATTCTGGCGTGGACGTCGCCGCCGCCCAACTCCTCCGCGGTGACCACTTCGCCCGTGGCGGCCTTCACCAGTGGCGGGCCACCGAGAAAGATGGTGCCCTGGTTGCGCACGATGATGGTCTCGTCGCTCATCGCCGGCACGTAGGCGCCGCCTGCCGTGCACGAGCCCATCACCACGGCGATCTGCGGGATGCCCTGCGCGGACATGTTGGCCTGGTTGTAGAAGATGCGGCCGAAGTGATCGCGGTCGGGGAACACCTCGTCCTGGCGCGGCAAAAACGCGCCGCCCGAATCGACCAGATAAACGCAGGGCAGGTGGTTCTGCATCGCGATCTCTTGTGCGCGCAGATGCTTTTTCACCGTCATCGGGTAATAGGTGCCGCCCTTCACGGTGGCGTCGTTGGCGACGACCATGCACTCCTGGCCCTCGATGCGGCCGATGCCGGCGATCATGCCGGCGGCCGGTGCTTCGCCGTCGTACATGCCGTGCGCGGCGAGCTGGCCGATCTCCAGGAAGGGCGTGCCGGGGTCGAGCAGCTGATCGACACGTTCGCGTGGCAGCAACTTGCCGCGCGCGCTGTGTTTGGCACGCGCCGCTTCGCCGCCGCCGAGTGCGACCTGATCGCTCTTCGCGCGCAGGTCGTCGACAAGTGCGCGCATGGCCGCCGCGTTGGCCTTGAAGTCGGCCGAACGGGTGTCGATCTGGGAGCTGATGGTTTGCATCGTCAGGCTCCGCTCACATCGTTTCCGAGAACAACTCGCGGCCGATCAGCATGCGGCGGATCTCGCTCGTACCGGCGCCGATCTCGTACAGCTTGGCATCGCGCCAGAGCCGGCCTGCGGGGTAGTCGTTCGTGTAGCCGACACCGCCGAGCACCTGGATCGCTTCGCCGGCCATCCAGGTCGCCTTCTCTGCGGCATAGAGAATCGCGCCCGCCGCGTCCTTGCGCAGCGAACGCGCGTGGTCGGCGCGGTCGCAGGCCTGGCCAACGGCGTAGACGTAAGCGCGGCAGGCCTGCCACGTGGTGTACATGTCCGCGAGCTTGCCCTGCATGAGCTGGAACTCGCCGATGCTCTGCCCGAACTGCTTGCGGTCGTGCACGTACGGCAGCACGACGTCCATGCACGCCGCCATGATGCCCAGCGGGCCGCCCGACAGCACCGCTCTCTCGTAGTCGAGCCCACTCATCAGCACCTTGACGCCGCCGCCCTCGATGCCGAGCACGTTCTCCGCCGGAACTTCGCAGTCCTCGAAGAACACCGGGTAGGTGTTGGAGCCGCGCATCCCCAGCTTGTCGAGCTTGCTGCCGAAGGACAGGCCCTTGAAACCCTTCTCGAGGATGAATGCCGTGACTCCCTTCGGACCGGCCTGCGGCTCGGTCTTCGCGTAGACGACCATCGTGTCGGCATCGCCGCCGTTGGTGATCCACATCTTCGACCCGTTCAACAGATAGCGATCACCTCGCTTGTCGGCACGCGTCTTCATGCTGACGACGTCCGATCCGGCATTGGGTTCGCTCATCGCGAGCGCGCCCACGTGCTCGCCGGTCACCAGCTTCGGCAGATACTTCGCCTTCTGCGCGGCATTGCCATTGCGGTGCAACTGGTTGACGCACAGGTTCGAATGCGCGCCGTACGACAGGCCGACCGCCGCGGACGCGCGCGAGACCTCTTCCATCGCGACCATGTGCGCGAGGTAGCCGAGGCTCGAGCCGCCGTACTCCTCGCTGACGGTCATGCCGTGCAGCCCCAGATGGCCGAGCTTTTTCCACAGGTCGGCCGGGAACAGGTTGTCGTGGTCGATCTGCGCTGCACGGGGCGCGATCTCTTCGGCGGCGAAGCCGCGCACGGTGTCCCGCAGCATCTCGATGATCTCGCCGAGGTCGAAGCCGAGGCCGGGAAGGTGGTTCATCAATTTCTCCGAAGGTGGGTACGGGCGGTCACGCAGCGTTGCGCATGGCCGCAGGAGTCATGCGTGAGCCGCCCTGGCGGACGTCTCGGGGGTGGGCTCGCGCGTCGCGTCGACGTGGTGGGTCGACGCCGACAGGCGGTGGTCGATCAGCATGACGGCGACGGCTCCGATCAGGCCTGCCATTCCGATGGCCATGAAGTTCTGCTCGAGTGGCAACTTCAACCCGACCAGGCCGCCGATCAGGATCGGACCGAGGATGGCGCCGAGGCGACCGACGCCGGCGGCAAAGCCCACGCCAGTCGATCGCACGGCGGTCGGGTAGAACTCACCCACATAGGCGTAGCCGAGCACGGCCGTGCCGAGCGTGGACGCGCCGACGACGAAGACGACCACAAAGAGCAATTCGGTCGACTTGGTGTAGCCCATCAAGGTCAGCGAGGCGGCACCGAGCGCGTAGAAGGCGGCCAGCACATACTTGATATTGAACTTGTCGCCCAGCCAGGCACCGAACACCGAGCCGACAATGGCGCCGAGGTTGAACAGCAGCGTGAAAGTCAGCGCGGAACCGAGGCTGTAGCCTGCCATCGCCATCAGCTTGGTCAGCCAGGAGCTGAGCGAGTACACCATGAACAGGCCGGTGAAGAAGGCAACCCAGATCATCACGGTGCTGAGGGCGCGGCCATCCTGAAACAAGCGCGGGATCGGGGCGTCGGCGGCCCTGTCCTCCGCAGGCACCACAAACACTTCGTCGCCGCGCAGCCGCTGATTCGGCGCCAGCCCGCCGATGATCCGGCGCAGCGCGTCGTTGCGCTTCTTCTTGATCAGAAACGGCATGGATTCCGGCATCGTCTTGACGATGAACGGAACCAGCAGCAGCGGCAGGCCCGCGGCAAAGAACACCGACTGCCAGCCGTACGCTTCGATCAACTGCTTGCCGATCAGTGCGACCAGGATGCCTCCGAGGGAATAGCCCGTGAAGGTCAACACGACCAGGCGCGCACGGATCTTGAGCGGTGAGAACTCCGCCATTTGGGCGGTCACGACCGGGAGAACGCCACCAATGCCCAGGCCGGCGAGGAAGCGCATGACGCTGAAACTGACGGGATCGCCGGCCAGACCAGCAGCCGCAGTGAAGATGCTGAACAGCGCCACACAGATCGAGATCGTCA
>JANPGU010000307.1:0-2011 GCA_031424095.1 Gammaproteobacteria bacterium | reverse complement strand
TCGCATTGCAGCGTGGCGGCCTGCCACGCTGGGTGCCGAGGTCCGTGCCGGCCGCCAATGTCGCGGGCACAGCCGGCGTGCGACCGGTTGCCGGCAATTCCAGCGCCGTGGTGCCAGCGGATGGTCTGACGAGGCCGCCCGCACCGACCGATGCAACGGTGGATTACACGGCGCTCGAGCGCCGGCAGGCGGGGGATGCCATAGCAGATGCCAGCCAGGCTTTGATGTCCTCGGCCAGCGCAGAAGAGCGCAGCGCGGCGCTTACGCGGCTGGGCGCAATGGCTGGTCGTCTGGAGAATTCGCCGCAACCCGAGCTGCTGCAAGCCCTCGGAGCCGCGGCCACCGATGCCCCGGAATGGCAGCTGCGCAATCGCGCCGTCATCGCCATTGCGAGCGCAGCGCAGCGGATGGCGGACAAATCACAGGCAATGGCACTGCTGGAACGTGCCGCCCTTGATCCGCACAAGGCGGTGGCGACCCGTGCCCGGGTGGCACTACGCACTCTGCAGGCCGCAGCCGTTCCCGGTATGGGCATAGCGCCGAACTGAGCCGTGCACGCGCTCAGGCGCGTCCACAGAAACAGAAGTGTCATGTGACACCCGTAGCCTTGCTCGTCCTGTAGCTCGTTGTCTGTCGCAGAGGAATTTCCATGTCGCGTCGGTTTTCGAATCTGGCCAGTGGGCTGCTCGCAATTGCCGGCCTGCTGTTGTCTCCCAGCGCCTTTGCCTGGTGGAACGATGACTGGGCCTTTCGCAAGGAGCTGACGTTCGACCTTTCCGCCCCCGGCGCGAATATTCCTGCCAACGCGACCGATGTGCCGGTGCTGGTGCGGTTGAGCATCGCCAATTTCCCCTATTTCGCAGATGCGCGGTCCGATGGCGCCGACCTGCGGTTCATCGGCGGCGATGACAAGACACCGCTGGCATTCCATGTGGAAAAGTTCGACCCGCAGGCGCAGATCGCGCTGCTGTGGGTGCGCATGCCGCTGCTCACGGGTGGTGCGAAGGCTGATCGCATCTATCTGTACTACGGCAATCCGGAAGGTGCGTCGTCAGGGGATGCAGCCGGCACGTACGACAAATCGCAGGCGGCCGTGTACCACTTCGCTGCTGCTGGTGCTCAGGACGCAAGCGCCAATCGCAACGAACCCGCGACGATCACGGCCGAAGCCAGTCCCGCATCGTTGATCGGCGCCGGCCTGCATTTCGATGGCACGAAGTCGTTCACCGTGCCCGCATCGCCATCCCTCAAGGTGGTTGCCGAGCAGGGCTACACATTGTCTGCCTGGGTGCGCGCCGAGGGCGCGCAGGCGCGGGCGGTGATCGTGGCCGCTGCCGAAGGCGGCCGCGAGCTCATGCTGGGCGTGGATGGCGAACGTGCCTTCGCCCACTGGCGCGTTTCGGGTCGCGACGTCGTGGTCAGTCAGTCGCAGGGCACATTGACCGGCGAGTGGCATCACCTGGCACTCCGCGCTTCGGCACAGAGTCTGGAACTGCTGGTGGACGGCGCCCCGGTGGGCCAGTCGGCAATCACGCTGGCGCCGGTCGCTGCAGCGCTGACCGTTGGCGGCGCAGTGGGCGGCAATGGTTTCTTCCGTGGCGATCTGGACGAGTTGCAGGTTGCGGCCACGGCGCGCAGCGACGGCTGGATTCGTGCTGCCGCAACGAGCCAGGGCATGGTTGCCCCGCTGCTGGTCTACGGTGGTGATGCTCAGAAAGACGAAGGCGGCGCCCACGAGTCCTACTTCGGCAGCACGCTGCGCAACGTGACGGTGGATGGCTGGGTGATCATCGCCGTGCTTGCGGTGATGTTCCTGGCATCCGTTGCCATCATGGCCGGCAAGGCGCTTTACCTGAACCGTGTGGCCTCGGGCAACCGCAAGTTCCTCGAAGAGTTTCATCGCATGCGCGACGATCCCTCCGCACTGGAGCGCCGCGAGTCGGGGCTGCATCCGGAGGAGGATGATTCCGCCTTCGAATCCGCAAAGGGTGTCGGCGTCATGGCCGCCCTG
>JANPGU010000306.1:0-4326 GCA_031424095.1 Gammaproteobacteria bacterium | reverse complement strand
CCGATGTTGCCGGGCTGCGCCGCCGACAGCAGATCCAGACCGCAGGCTGCCTGCGGCCGCTCGCCGAGTGTCAGCCGGGAGATCTTGTACCACTCGGCGCTGACCGAAAAACCGCCGCGTTCGCCGGCCCAGCCATAGGTGCCGTCGAAGGTGTACTGGTCGCCGCCGCCGCTGGCGCTGTTGTACTGGCCCTGGATACGACCGCCGCTGGAGCGCGTCTTGGTGATGACGTTGACCACACCGGCCACGGCGTCAGAGCCGTAGATCGACGAAGCACCATCTTTGAGCAGTTCGATGCGATTGACGATGGAATTGGGGATGACGTTCAGGTCGACCGGGCCGACCGTGCCACCGACGCCGGCCGGCGGCAGGCGCCGGCCGTTCAGCAGCACCAGCGTGCGCTGGGCACCGAGGCCGCGCAGCGAAATGGTCTGTACACCGGGGCCGCCATCCACGACATAGCCACCAAACAGGGTATTGATCTGACCCGAACCGGAGGCCACCGCGGCCTCCTGCAGCACCTGGGCCGTGTCCTGCAGGCCTTCCAGCGTCGAACGCTCGGTGGTAATGATCTGGATCGGCGAGGCGGAGGTAAAGGTTTCCTTACGGATGCGTGAACCGGTAACAGTGATCTCGGCCAGCTGCTCTTCCGCATTGGCGGGCGGGGGTGTTGCGGTTTGGGCACTGGCGACCAGGGAAGCGACGCTCAGACCGATCAGGGACAGACCGCTCCGTGCAGACTTAAGAACCATGAGACCTCCAGGAAAAGATGCTGTATTGGCGCACAGATCCGGTGATCGGTGATGTGACGCAGATCATACGGGTGTTCCGCTTAATGTAACAAAGCCTTAATGTACGCTCTTGTTGCGCCGGCGACACATTGGTGCCTGCCGTAGTTACTGGCTCCACCCAGTCTGGAGAACCCTGTGCTTCCATTCGTGAGCAGAATCCGCCGCCTCCCCAGCCTGTGCATGGCCTTCAGCCTGGCATTTGCCCAGGTGCCGAGCCTGGCCGCGCCCATCCCGATCGAGGACCTCGCCCGCTTCGAGCAACTGACCAGCGTCAGCCTGTCACCGGACGGCAAGCATGTCGCGGGCCTGTATGCCGCGCCGAACCAGAAGTGGCCGGTGCTGTCGATCTGGAAGACCGAGGCGCTGGCTGAGTCGCCGGTGTGGATTCCCAGCAAGAACATGCGGCCGGTGTCGGTGCGCTTCATTGGCAACGAGCGGCTGCTGTTCGTCACCGAGCAGGAGCTCACGGTCGACACCGTCAAGGGCTTCACGCGCAAGCTCTATATCACCGATCTGAAGGGATCTTCGTTTGAAGAACCGCTGCGCACCGGCGGCTCGACCGACGACGCCGCGCGCCGAGTGGAAAACCTCGGCATCAATGTCGGCATCTTCAGTGAACGGCTGCCGGACGAGAATTTCATCCTGGTGGAACGCGCCAACCCTAGCCAGGGCACACAGGAGATCTGGAAGCTGGACACCCGCACCGGCAAGGCCGAGCGGATCGCCGAAGGCAATGAGGAATTCGAGTTCATGCCGGCAGGCGTAAGTCCGTTTACCGGCGAGCTGCTGCTGCGGCAGAAGGTAGAGACGGACTCGAGTGGCGCCAGCTGGGTGCGCCGCTATTACCGCAAGGACGCACGCTCATCATGGGCATCGCTCGACGCGCTGAGCTTTGCGGTGAAGTCGCGGCGCACGCTCGAACCTCTGGGTTTCGATCGCGAGCAGGGCAAGTTGCTGGTCGCCACCAACAAGGAAAGCAACTTCACCAAGGTGCTGCTGTTCGACCTGCAGACAAAGAAGTTCGATCCTGAGCCGCTGTTCCAGAACGACCGATACGACACGGACAACGTGATCCTCGCCCGCGCGGTGAATGGCACCTGGCAGGGACCGGTGGGTGTCACCGTGTCTGGACCCGCGATCGAGCAGGCTTTCGTCGACGATTTCCGTGCCCCGCTGCATGCGATGCTGAAGAAGCAGTATCCCGGCACGACCGTGACGCTCAGCAGCGTGCGGGAAGCAGTGAAGATGGCCATCGCCACCGTGGAAGGACCGGCGCGCGCGCCGGATTACTACCTGGTGAATGCCGGCAGCACGGTGTCGATCTCGAAACTAGGTGGCCAGCGGCCCTGGCTCAACCCCGCCAACATGGGTGCGACGCGCTGGGTCAATTACCAGGCTCGCGACGGCTTGACCATTCCCGCGATTCTCACCACGCCGCCGGGCTGGTCGCAGGGCAATGCACCCGTGCCGACGGTGGTGATGCCGCATGGCGGCCCGTGGGCCCGCGACTTTGTCGAATGGGATCCCTCCGGCTGGACCCAGTTCCTGGCGAGCCGCGGCTATGCCGTGCTGCAGCCACAGTATCGCGGCTCGGATGGCCTGGGCATGCAGCTGTGGCTGGCCGGCGATGAAAACTGGGGCCTGAAGATGCAGGACGACAAGGACGATGGCGCACGCTGGCTGGTGCAGCAGGGGATCGCGGATGCGAAGCGTATCGCCATATTCGGTTACTCCTACGGGGGCTTCGCCGCCATTGCCGCCTCCGTGCGACCCAAAGGGCCCTACGTTTGTGCGCTGGCCGGTGCGGGTGTTTCCAGCCTGAAGCTGATCCAGAACGAATGGGGCGAGAGCCGCCTGCAGCGTCAGGTGCAGGGTTGGACAGTGAAGGGCATGAGCCCCGTCGACAACGTGGATAAGAGCGATATCCCGATCATGCTCTATCACGGCGAACGGGACCGGCAGGCCGATACCGAGCACTCGCGCATTTTCTATCGGGCCATGAAGCGTGCCGGCAAGGACGTCGAGTACGTCGAGATCAAGGAGATGTGGCACACACTGCCATGGCGGCCAGAGTGGCATCGCCAGACGCTGGGCATCATCGAGTCGTGGCTGGGCGGGCCGAAATGTTTCGGGGGCCCCGGCAAGACTCTCGCCCAGAACTGAAGACCGCGTACACATTGCCGCTCGAACCGCCGGTAAAGTAGCCGACCTGGTCCTTCACATCCGTGAAGGACGCGGCGGCACTTTCTGGACCCCGTGCTGTCGAATCGTCCTGCAGCCTCAATCCCACTTACAAAGTACCATGCGCGCATGAACAGGCTCGCTATAAGAGGCGCAATCCAGGCGCTGCTGATTGGTTTTTCCCTGCTTTGCACGGCATGCGCGACAACGGGCAGCTTGTCCGAAGAAGGCGAACCGGTTTATCTGCCGCCGGAAACTGCGGTGCAGGAAATGCCGGATGCGCTCGAGGAACAGGCGGGCGAGGGAGAAGTCCCGATGGCCATTGCGCGATCCGAGCATCGGCAGGATGCCGCCCCCTTGGACGAACTCGCCGAGGTAGTGATCGTAGCCCGCAAACGTGACCGTCACGAAGTCATCAACGATCTGGTGACCGAAGCGCAACTACTGCTGCGCAATGTGAAGCTGCAGTACGCCTTCACGGGCAAGGGAAAGCGGGAAACCCTGCGCGGCCGGCCCGTCGCATTCGCCCTGTGGAGCCAGGCAAAGAAAGAATGGACCATTGCGCAGATCGAGATTCCCCGCCCGCCCATCAAATGGAAGCCGGGCGGCAGGCCGATGCCTTTCATGCTGCGCACGCCGGGAATCAGCGCCCAGCATGTCAAAGGCACGGGCGCAGAACGATTGATGTTCTCCTTTTCCAGGGACGGGGAACCGCTGCGAGTGTACGGAAGGAAGTTCCCCGTATTCGATGGTGACCTGCTCAAGAAGAAGAGGTGGCGCGCTGTCGCGGAGACCGCGACGCCCATCGTGTACCTGCCGTTTACCGAAGACACGCTGGACCCGCTGTTCATCAGCGGTGGCCGGGACTTCCTGCTGTCTACGGCGCGGCGCGCGATTCAGGAACTGCGTGCTGCAAATGCGCCTTCCGAGGCATTTCCAGGTGAGCTGCTTGCGGACGTCGTGCCCGCCGAGGTGATCACCACACTGGCGGTGATCGAGCAGACGGATGACGTCGACTTTGTGGCCGACAAGGAAAGCGCCGTCAATCAGGTGCTGAGCCAGTACGGCCTGAAGCGCAACGAGGCCTATCGCTACAGTGTTTCCCGTGCCGCTGCCATCGGTCCCATGCAGTTCACGAACAAGCGCCGTAACGGCACCTATTCGATGGTGGTCAGGCGTTGCCCCGCGGCACGCATCGACCCGGACTTCGAACGCGGCGCCACCGATCTGCTGAACGCCATCAAGTCCAAGGACCTCGGGAAAGTGGATGAAGCGTCGAAGCAACTGCGCGCGACCTGCGAGAATTCATTACCGAAGGAAGAACCGCTCGGCTGGTTCGAGGAAAACGTCGAGG
>JANPGU010000305.1:0-44138 GCA_031424095.1 Gammaproteobacteria bacterium | reverse complement strand
TTCGGCGACTGGCGGATCGATGGCTATTACCAGTACGGCCACAATCGTGACCTGCTGCGCTACGACGATACGCTGCGCATCGACCGCATCTATCGTGGCATCGACAGCGTTGTGAATCCGGCCACCGGCGAGATCATCTGTCGCTCGACTCTGACCTTTCCGACCGATGGCTGCGTGCCGGTCAATCTCTTCGGTGCAGGGTCGGTGTCCGAGGCGGCCCGCGCCTATGTCACGGAGGGTCGCTTCGAACAGGTCCAGGATGTCACGGAACATGTCGCGGAGTTCACGGTGCAGGGCTCGCTGCTGCATCTGCCGGCGGGCCCCATCAGTCTCGCCACTGGCATCAACTGGCGCAGCGAGGCGGTGGAGAACAGGCCGCGAACCACGCCTGCGGCGCTGGCGTCACAGACCGTGCCTCCGGCCTCGACGCAGGGCTATCGCGGCCTGCCCTCCTCCTACACGGGCGCCGGCATCTTTGAACGAACGGCGGTCAACTACCTGCAGGGCCGCTATGAAGTGGCCGAGCTGTTCGCTGAGGCCGCCATCCCGCTGCTGGCAAACCGCACGCTGTTGCAGAGCCTCACTCTCCACACGGCGCTGCGCTACGCACGCTACAGCGGCAGCGGCACAGTGGCCGCCTGGAAGGGCGGACTGGACTGGGAGCTGAACGACGCATTGCGGCTGCGGGCCACGCGCTCGCGCGACGTGCGTGCCGGCAGCCTGTCCGAGCGTTTCGATTTTCGCGGCGGGGGCAGCGTGATCACGGATCCGGGGTTGCCGGGCACGCCCACGTATCCAATCGTCGCCACGCGTAGCGGCAATCCGAGTGTCAATCCGGAGAAGGCCGACACCTGGACCAGTGGCTTCGTGTACAAGCCGGCGTTTGCGCCGGGCCTGTCGATCTCCGCCGATTACTATGACATCGGCATCGGCAACGCGATCTCGGTGCTGGGTGTGCAGAACATCGTCAATCGCTGCCAGGCCGGCAACGCCCAGAGCTGCGCGCTGATCCTGCGCAGTTCCACCGATGGCCGGATCCTGTTCGTCAGAGATATGGTGCTCAACGTAGCGGGCATCCGCTCGCGTGGCGTCGATGTGGAAATGGCATGGCGCCAGCGGCTGTCATGGCTGGGCGGAGACGAATCGCTGGCCGTGCGCTTGCTGGCCAACCGCACACTGGCGATGTCCGAAACAGGCATCACCGGCATCAAGGTGGATCGATCCGACCAGACGGGGGTGGTTGGCGGCGCGCCGGCGTGGCAGACCAACATGTCGGTGGCGTATCGCCGCGATTCACTGCAGCTGACGCTGCAGGAGCGCCTGATCAGCAGCGGACGCTATAACGCCATGCTGGCCAGCGGCGGTATCGACAACAATCACGTGGCCAGTGCGGCGTACACCAACCTGCGCGGCAGCTGGAGCCTGCGCCAGCAGCCGGGCCTGACCGTGTATGCGCAGGTCAGCAATCTGTTCGACCACAACCCGCCGCGGGCACCAGACTGGACCTTCATCGGCTCGGCTCCGACCAACGAGAGCCTGTTCGATGTGCTGGGCCGACGCTATGTGATCGGCTTCAGCTACGAAAGGCCCTGAAGTCGCCGGCCAGCCAGACTAGAGATGCCCCTCTTTCAAGGCCGGTGCGGCGGCGGCGGGCGCGCCCTTCTGCTGGTCGGCATAGGCCTGATGCGCCACCGAAATCACGTAGGCATGAATCTGGTCCGCCTGCGCTTCTGACAACAGATCATCCCAGCGCGGCATGCCGCGCGGCTGCAGCGCTCCACGCAACACGATCTCATTGAATGCCGCATGCGTCGCCGCACTGGCGCGGCGCAGGTCCGGCACTGGTGCGCGCGGCGCATTGCCATGGCAGTTTGCGCAGTTGGCTGCGAACAGGCCCGCGCCCGTCGCGATATCCGCCGCGGTGCCGGTCTGGGCCGGCGGCTCGGGCAGCGGGCCGACTGCCGGCAGATCCGCCGGTACGGGCGTGACTCCGCCATCGAGCCGGAATGCCAGGATGCGGTTCGCATTGCCCTTGGTGAACGCGATGTTCTGCGGCATCCAGCTGTTCCAGCCACCGCCGCCACTGCCGGCAACGATGGCGATGTACTGCACGCCGTTGACCGTATAGGTGCTGGGCGCTGCGATCATCGCGGTGCCGACCTCGATTTCCTTCAGCAGCTTGCCATCAGCATCGCTGTATACCCGCAGCCTGCCGTCGAGACCACCTTGTACCACCAGACCACCGGCAGTAGAGAGCACGCCGCCATGATCCATGAACGAGGTGGCCGGCACGCTCCACACCACCTTGCGCGCGACCGGATCCCAGGCCTTGAGGGCGGCCGACATTTCCACGCTGGGCTGCGTCTTCAGGAACTTCGGATCAGCCAGCGGACGCAGGATGGGCGGCAGGCTCTGCGGCGCCGCGAGCTGGATCGAGAAACCCACCTGCACGCGCGAGTTCATGCGGCCCGGCAGATACGCCTTGGTCCTCGGACTCTCGGCCAGCATCATGCCGCCGTGCACTGTGGGCAGGTAGACCAGGCCTGTCTTCGCACTCAGCGACATGGGATTGAAGTTGTGCGCGCCGACGGCCGACGGAAATACCAGCGTGGGCTTCGTCTCGGAGTAGTTGGCCACTGCCGGATCCTCGATGGGCCGGCCGGTCTTCATGTCCACGCCCTTCGCCCAGGTGACGTCGACGAACTTGTCGGCGGACAGCAGCTCGCCGCTCTTGCGGTCGATGACATAGAAAAAGCCGTTCTTCGATGCCTGCATCAGCACCTTGCGGTCCTGGCCGTTGAGTTTCAGGGTGGCCAGCATGATGTGCGGCGTGGCGTCATAGTCCCAGCGTTCGCCCGGTGTGGTCTGGTAATGCCAGGCGTATTCCCCGGTGTCTGCGTTGATGGCAACGATCGAGGCAAGGAACAGATTGTCGCCGCCGCCGGGGCTGCGTGAACCCAGCGCCCAGGGCGCGCCATTGGCGGTGCCGAAATACACGAGGTTCAGCTCGGGGTCGTAGCTGATTGCATCCCAGGCATTGCCACCGTTGCCCAGCTTCCAGTCATTGCCCTTCCAGGTCTTGGCGGCCATCTCGAGCGCCTTGCTCTCGAAAGGCTTCGATGGATCGCCAGGCACGGTATAGAAGCGCCACGCCATCTTGCCGGTTTCGAGGTCGTAGCCGCTGACATAGCCGCGCGAATCGAATTCGGCGCCGCCATTGCCGATCACCACCACCTTGCCTGCCACCTGCGGTGCGCCGGTGCTGGAATAGGCCCGGGTATGGTCGTCGATGGTCTCGACCTTCCAAAGCACCTTGCCGTCAGCGGCGTTGAGTGCATACAGCACGCCATCGAAGGCCGAAACGTAGATCTTGCCCTGCCACACGGCCAGGCCGCGATTGACGATGTCGCAGCAGGCGCTGCGCGCGTAACGGTAGTCCACCGGCGGTTCGAACTGCCACAGCAGCCTGCCACTGGCGGCGTCGAGCGCGTAGACGCGGCCGGCGACGCCGGTCACATACATCACCCCGTCGATCACCACGGGGGTGGCTTCCATGCCGCGCACGGTGCCGGTCTCGTATTGCCAGGCAAAGCCCAGCTTCGCGACATTCTGCTGATTGATCAGCTCGAGCGGCGAATAGTGGGTCTTGCCGAAGTCGCGGCCGGAGGTGAGCCACGCGCCCGGCTCGGAGGCCACGGCCAGCAGCCGCTGCGCATCAAGCTTGCCGGTGGCGGCAGGTGCAGCGGGCGCCTGGGCGGCGTCGGGCGCCTTCTTGCAGCCGGTGAAGCCTGCGGCCAGAACCAGCGCCAGCATCACGCTGCTGAGCACGAATTTCGAATTTTGCATGGATCCCCCAGGACCGGACGGCTTGTAGGATCATTATGCCCGCATGACAGCCCCCTACGACACTCTCCCGCCGCTGGCCGCCCGCGATCTCGCTGCCATCTGGCATCCCTGCACGCAGATGAAAGATCACGAGCGGGAAATTCCGCTCATTCCCATACGCCGCGGACAGGGTGTGTGGCTGGAGGCGGTGGACGGGCGACGCTATCTGGATGCCATCAGCTCGTGGTGGGTGAACCTGTTCGGCCATGCGAACCCCACCATCAGCAGCGCGGTAGCCCGGCAACTGGACGAGCTCGAGCATGTGATCTTCGCCGGCTTCACGCACGAGCCCGCCGTGGATGTGGCAGAGAGCCTGATCCGCCTTGCACCGCCGGGGCTCGCGCGCTGCTTCTTCGCCGACAACGGCTCGGCCGCCGTCGAAGTGGCGGTGAAGATGAGCTTTCATTTCTGGCGCAACTGCGGCAAGCCAAGCAAGCAAAGGTTTATCACTCTAGCGAACAGCTATCACGGAGAAACTCTCGGCGCTTTGGCCGTCGGCAACGTCGCCCTGTACAAGGACATCTATGCACCGCTGCTGATGGATGTCATCACCGCGCCTTCGCCGGACTGCTATCTGCGCGAAGCCGGTGAATCGCAGGAAGCGTACTCGCGTCGCCGGTTCGAACCCATGCGCGAGCTGCTGGCAAAGCATGCGCACGAGGCCGCCGCCGTGATCGTCGAGCCACTGGTGCAATGCGCCGGCAGCATGCGCATGTACCACCCGGTTTATCTGCGCCTGCTGCGCGAAGCCTGCAACGAGTTCGAAGTGCATCTGATTGCCGACGAGATCGCGGTGGGCTTTGGCCGTACCGGCACGCTGTTCGCCTGCGAGCAGGCGCAGATCACGCCGGACTTCCTGTGTCTTTCCAAGGGGCTCACCGGCGGCTACCTGCCGCTATCGGCGGTGCTGACCACGCAGCATGTGTATGCGGCGTTCTATGACGAGTACGCGAAGCTGAACGCCTTCCTGCATTCGCACAGCTATACCGGCAACCCGCTGGCCTGCGCTGCGGCGCGCGCGACGCTTGGCATCTTTGCCAGCGAGCCGGTGATCGAGCGCAATCGAGCACTGGCGGCGCACATGGCGCGAGCCACCGCCGACCTGGCCGATCACCCGCATGTGGGCGAAGTCCGCCAGCAGGGAATGATCCTCGCCGTCGAGATGGTGAAGGATCGGCGCAGTCGCGAACCCTATGATTTCCGGGAGCGTCGTGGCCTGAAGGTCTATCGGCATGCGCTGCAGAGAGGCGCGTTGCTGCGACCGATCGGCAATGTCGTCTACTACATGCCGCCGTATGTCATCACCCCCGATGAGATCCAGCTGCTGGCGGATATCACGCGCACCGGCATCGAGGCCGCGGTATGCGACTGACGCGGATCTATGTCGATGCGCCGCTGGCTGCTGGTACAACAGTGCGGCTGCCGCCCGCCCCCGCGCAGCATCTTTCCCGCGTGTTGCGTTTGCACGCGGGTGCGGCACTGTGCGCCTTCAACGGCCAGGGCGGCGAATTCGACGCGGTCATCGAATCGATACAGCGCGATGCGGTGCAGCTGCGCATCGGCGCGCACCAGCATGTCGCAACCGAGTCACCCCTGCAGGTGACGCTGCTGCAGGGCATCGCCCGCGGCGAGAAGATGGACCTTATCCTGCAGAAGGCCACCGAACTGGGCGTTACCGCGATGGTGCCGGTGTGTGCTGCACGCAGCACCGTGAAGCTGGACGAACACACGGCTGCGCGCAAACTGCTTCATTGGCAGGGCGTGGTGACCGGCGCCTGCGAACAGAGCGGGCGCGACCGCATACCCGCCATCGCATCACCCGCCGCGCTGGCCACTGCAGTGGCGGCAAGCGTGGCGCAATTGAAACTGCTGCTGGTGCCCGAACCTGCCGCAGGCACATTGAAGACACTGCTGGCAGCAGCCGCTGCCGACGGCGCACCGCCTTCGATCTGCCTGCTGGTGGGACCGGAAGGTGGCCTCGATCCGCAGGAAGTGCTGCTGGCCAGGCAAGCAGGCTTCCAGTCCTGTCAGCTGGGCCCCCGGGTGCTGCGAACGGAAACCGCTGCTTTGACTGCGCTGGCGGCCTTGCAATCACTGGCGGGCGACCTCACGTAGGGAGGCCCTTGTCCGGAACCGACCCCGCGATGCCGACACTGCTTTCTCCCCTTCGCCTCGGCGATATCGACCTGCCCAACCGCATCTTCATGGCGCCGCTGACCCGCGCGCGCGCTGGCGCGGAGCGTGTGCCGAATCCGTTGCTGGTCGAGTACTACCGGCAGCGCGCCGGCGCCGGACTGATTCTCACTGAAGCCACGGCAGTTACACCGCAGGGCGTGGGCTATGCGGATACTCCCGGCATCTGGTCGACGCAGCAGGTCGCTGGCTGGAAGTCGGTGACGCAGGCGGTCCACGCTGCGGGCGGCCGCATCTTCATGCAGCTTTGGCATGTGGGCCGGGTCTCGCATCCGCTGTTCCTCAATGGCGCCTTGCCGGTGGCACCCAGTGCCATCGCGCCGGCCGGCAATGTGAGCCTGCTGCGCCCGCCCACTGCCTACGTGGTGCCACGCGCCCTGGCGCGCGCGGAATTGCCACAGGTCGTCGAGCAGTATCGGCTCGGTGCTCAGAACGCGATGGCTGCCGGCTTCGATGGCGTGGAAGTCCACGGCGCCAATGGCTATCTGCTCGACCAGTTCCTGCAGGATGGCAGCAATCATCGCGACGACGACTACGGCGGCAGCATTCCGAATCGCGCCCGCCTGCTGCTGGAAGTCACCGATGCCGTGGTCGGCGTGTGGGGCGCCGCACGCGTGGGCATGCACCTCTCGCCCCGTGGCGATTCGCAGAGCATGGGCGACTCCGACCACCTGGCGACCTTCAGCCAAGTGGCGCGCGAACTGGGCCGGCGGCGCATCGCTTTTCTCGCCGTGCGCGAACACACCGGTCCAGGCCGCATCGGACCGCAGCTGAAGCAGGCCTTCGGCGGCACCTATATCGCGAACGAGGGATTCGATCTGGCCAGCGGCAACGCCGTGGTCGCGGCTGGTGAAGCCGATGCGGTGGCTTTCGGCCGCCTGTTCATCGCCAACCCGGATCTGCCGCGACGCTTTGCAGAGGGTGCGGCGTTGAATCCGCCGGATCCTGCCACCTTCCACGCCGGTGGCGCGAAGGGATATACCGACTATCCTGCGCTGGCCTGAACTTTCAGGCCTTAAGCGCCGTCGCCGGGCAGTTGCTCGGTCTCGCTGGCCACCATGGCCTCGAGACGATCCAGGTCCGGCACCATCGGTGTTTCGTCGAGCAGCTGGATCTGGCAGATCACCGGACTGTCATCCGCGAAGCGGCGATTGGCGTCGAGCTTCACGAACTCGGGGCTGATGCGCACCAGCTGCGGGAAGCCCTGCGACAGGATGGCAATGTAGCCCGCCTGCACCTGCTCGGACACCGCATTGAGCACGACCACTCGCGAACGCTGCGTTGGCGGAGCGACGTCATCGCCGCAGCAGCCTTCGAATGAAACCATCGGCACCTTGCGGCCGTTCCAGTTGATCACGCCCAGATGCCAGGGCGGCGCCCCGGTCATTTCCTGTGGCGTCTGGTAACCCACCACTTCGGCCACGCAGCCGCGCGGCACCAGCAGCCGCTCCTTGTCGAGCGGCACCATCAGACCATAGATTTCAGACGGACGATCGTGCACGCGGCTCTCCTTCAGTGGGCGCCCGCAGCCTGGCTGCTGGAAGCCCGGTCCACCAGCGGCGCGATCGCCTCGAGCAGCTGGCTTTCCTGGTATGGCTTGCCGAGATAGTCATCCACGCCGATCTCCAGCGCGCGCGCGCGGTGTTTTTCACCCACGCGCGAAGTGATCATGATGATGGGCACATTGCGCAGCCGGTCGTCGCTGCGCATATGCGCAGCCACCTCGTAACCATCCATGCGTGGCATCTCGATATCGAGCAGCACCACATCGGGCACGTTTTCTTCCATCACGGCCACGGCATCCATGCCGTCGCGGGCGGTCAGCACGCGCATGCCATTGCGTTCCAGCAGTCGCTGCGTCACGCGGCGCACGGTGATCGAATCGTCCACCACCAGCGCCACGATGCGGCGATCCAGCTTTTCGCGCGGCACCGATGCCTGCGCACGTCCGCGCCAGCCAGCGCGTACCAGTGCGCCGATATCGAGAATGACCACGATGCGTCCGTCACCCAGAATGGTGGCACCGGACACGCCACGAATGGAGGCAATCTGCGGGCCCACCGGCTTGACCACGATCTCGCGGCTGCCCATCAGTTCTTCGGCAACCAGGCCGGTGGAAAGCTCACCCGCACGCACCAGCACGACGGGCAGCGTCGGCTCCTGTTCGGGCAGTGGACCTGCTTCCATGCCAACGAAGCTGCCCAGATGCTGGAAGCGGTATTTGTGGCCACCATACACATAGGACGGCGCTTCGCTCAGCATGTGGTGCTGGATCTCTTCGCGCGGGATGCGCACCACGCCTTCGACAGTAGGCAGCGGCAGTGCGTAATACTCGTCGCCGATGCGCACGATCAGCGCGTGGCTCACCGCCAGTGTGAACGGCAGGCGGATGGTGAAGCGTGAACCCTGGCCAGGCGTGCTTTCCATGTGCAGTGCGCCGCCGAGCTTCTTTACCTCGGTGGCCACGACATCCATGCCCACACCGCGGCCCGCAGCCTGGGTGAGATTCTCGGCGGTTGAAAAACCCGGCTCGAGGACGAGCTGCATGGCCTCTTCGTCGGTCAGTGCCTGGTCGGAACGGATCAGGCCCAGCGCCACCGCCTTGTTGCGGATCGCGCCGATATTCATGCCGGCGCCATCGTCGCGCACTTCGACGATCACCTCGGCACCTTCGCGCCGCAGGCTGAGCGCGATCTGGCCACTGGCAGACTTGCCCGCAGCCAGGCGCTGGTCGGGCGATTCAATGCCGTGCACCACGGCATTGCGCAGCAGATGCTCGAAGGGCGGCAGCATGCGTTCGAGAACCTGGCGGTCGAGCTCGCCCGAGGCGCCCTCCACCAGCAATTCGGCCTGTTTGCCGGTGTCCGACGCGGCCTGCCGCACGATGCGCGACAGACGCTGCACATGCCGCTGGAACGACACCATGCGCGTACGCATCAGGCCGTTCTGCATTTCGGTGATGGTGCGGCCCTGCTGCTGTAGCAGATTCTGGGTTTCGCCGGTCAGCGATTCGAGCAGCGTCTGGATGCTGGCAACGTCGCTGGCGGTTTCCGCCAGTGCGCGCGAGAACTGCTGGATGGACGAATAGCGATCGAGTTCCAGCGGATCGAACTCGGCGCGCGGACCGGTTTCGGTCTCATGCCGATGCAGGATCTGCGCTTCGGTTTCGATTTCGAGCTTGCTGAGCTGTTCCTTCAGGCGCGTGACCGTGCGTGACAGCTCGGCCAGGTTGAATTCCACCGATCCCAGCTGCTGTTCGACGCGTGAGCGCGCAATGCTGACCTCACCGGCCTGGTTGAGCAGCTGGTTGAGCAGCTCTGCATCCACGCGCGCCATTTCGGCCCGCTCCGGCGGCTGCACCGGCTCGCGGCCCGGCGGCACGGCGGCAGCGGCCAGCAGGCGTGCGAACGCGGGCGGACGCTCCGGCGGCGCAAAGGTGCCAGGCGCAGGCACAGGCGGCGCTTCATCCTGCACGACCGGGAAATCAGGCTCGTTGAGTGGCGCGGGCCCGAACGACTCTGCGGGTCGTGGCAGCTCGAAGACATTGGAGACCGGCGCTGCCTCGGACGGCGCTTCGGCCGCAGGTGCTGCCGGTGCCGGCGCCTCGTGCAAGGGCGTCGCAGGCTCGAATACTTCCGGCTCGGCACTGCCACCCATGAGCTGCCGCACCTGCGCGAGCAGGGCGCGCGCTGCCGGGATAGGCCGACTCTGCGCCAGCAGATCGCGCATACGCCCCAGCTCATCGAGCGAGCGCTGCACGGTTTCACGGGCCTGACTGCTCGGCGGCACATTGCCAAGCTCAATGCCGATGATCAGCGATTCCAGCTCATGCGCCAGATCACCCATTGCCGTGACACCGGCCATGCGCGCACCACCTTTCAGTGTGTGCAACGGCCGCTTCAGCGCCGCAAACTCTTCACTGCGCGGCTCGATCAGGCTGATGCCCTGGAAGGAGGATTGTGATTCCTCCATCAGTTCCGTGGCCTCGTCACTGAAGATCGAGGCTATTTCCGGATCGTAGGCCCCGTCACCCGCGTCGGCGTCCACTGCATACGCCGGTGCAGGAGTCGCAGCAGTCGCGGGCGCCATCGCCGGTTCGACGCTGCCGATTTCATTGTTGCCGGTGCTGCTGCTGGCCGCAGCGCTGACGCGCCGTTCAAGCTGCTGTTCGGCCTGCGCGATACCCTGCAGCAAAGCGTCATGCGTCGAGAAATAGCGGCTGTCTGCGTCGAGGTTGCGGCTGACGCTTTCCATCGCCGTCATGCAGCCATCGACCAGATCCAGTTCTTCGGACAGCAGGCCCACGCCACCGTCGAAAGCCTTGCGCAGCCAGTGGTTCAGCGGCTCCGCGAGCCGAATCCCGTGCCGCGCCTCGGCCATTTTCGAGCTGCCGGAAAGCGTATGGCAGGCGCGATACACCGGCTCCGGCAGTTCATGCGGACCAGGCGAACCGCGCACCTTGCCGAGCCAGCTGCGCACCGTGGCAACGTGGCTGTCGGTCTCGCGCGCATAGATGTCGCGCAGCGAAGGGTCGTTATCCGGCTCCGCCTCCATCACCACCGTTTCGGAAATCACCTGCAGTGCAGGCTCCACGGGCAATGCGGAAATCATGGTCGAGGCAGGGCTTGCCGCCGCGTCGGGGGTCTTGCCCGCGGCCAGCGCGTGGGCACGCGCCGACAGGCCCTGGGTATCGGCCACCGGCGGGATGCCGCGTTCCAGATGATCGATGAGCTGCGGCAACACCGACACAGCTTCACGCAGAGTCTGCAGGATGGGCGGCGAACGGGTGAGTGTCTTGTCGAGCAGTCGGTTCAGCAGGTTTTCCACCGACCAGGCGAACTCGGCCAGCGCCGTGGCACCCACCACGCGACCACTGCCCTTGAGGGTATGGAATGCGCGCCGCGAGGCGATCAGCGATTCTTCCTGGGTTGGATCCTGATCCCAGACGGACACGTGCCTGGCGATCTTGGCCTGTTCTTCCCGCGCTTCTTCCAGGAACAGCGCGATGAGCTCAGGATCGGCCGCATCGGCCAGTGCCGGACGGCCGAAGGCCGGCAGCAGCGGCGCAGTGGCAGACGAGGCCAACCGCATCTCGTCCGCCGGCAGCGCGAGGTCCAGCACCATCGTGCCGGTGTGCAGTTTTTCCGGCACCGGTGGCACCGTCGGCACGACGCGTGATGGCTGCGCATCCACGGCCTGCAATGCGGTCTCGGCATTGTCGAGCATGTACCAGGGATCCGCGCGGCCGGCCTGCAGCGTTTCCATGTAGTACTCGATGCTGACGATGGCATCGGCGAGGCGATCGAGCGCCTGCGTGGACAAACCCGGCCCTGCCGACTGCATCACCGTCTTCAGGTGTCCGGTGACGCGCGCGATGCAATCCACGGCGCGTGTCTTGCCCAGCATCAGCAGGCCAGCCTGCATGCCCTGCATCAGATCCAGCCAGTTGTCGAAGCCGGTGGCATCGAGCGTGCCGCCGACATTCTGGGCGATGTATTCCTTCACGCGTGCGAGGTTCACCACGCATTCGCGCAGCACGGCGGACTGCACATGCTGGAAGTCGATATCAACGGGCGCTTCGCCAGGCACCCTGGTGCGCGGCAGGATCATGCCGATCAGCTCGTCGTCGAGGCGGTCTTCCACCTGGATGAGTGCCGCAGCAATGTCGACCAGCGCCGACTCGGAGGGACGGTCATTCGATGCGGCCAGCGCTTCGAGTGCGGTGATCTGGGCCTGCACCTTCGCGCGCTGCTCGCCCAGACCCAGCACACCCAGCGTATCGCCGATCTTGCGCAGCAGCTCCACCTGCGAACCGAGTTCGTCCGGCGCGGCGCCACCGCGGCGCACGTAGATGTCGAGGACATCCTTCACCTTGGCGAGGTCTTCGCGGATTGCCGCTGCCACCGTCTGCATCAGCTTGATGGACGGTGCGGAAAGGTTTTCGCGTTCCTGTTCGACGCTCTCGTCCACCGGCAGCAGCTCGCCCAGCCGGAACGAACTGCGCACCGCGGACACGCGTGGCCCGCTGGATGTGGCTCGCGCGACGTAATAAAGCAGGTTGTTGAGCAGTTCCACCGGCGGGTGCTGCGCGTACAGCGCTTCGCCCTGCTCATACAGGCGCTTGATCTCGCGATCTGCAAGGCCCAGCAGCCGCTTCACCGAGACGCTGCCTTCCAGGCCGCGCTCACGCAGCGCTTCGATCAGTGCACCGACCACCCACCACAGCTGGAACAACGCCTGTGTAGTCGCGATGGTCTCGAAGTGGGTAGCCGTGGCCGCGATGTTTTCCAGGTGATGGTCAACGCGTTCACCGCGGATCCAGCCGACCAGCCCCATCTGGAAGCGGGAACGCAGCTTGCGCGCCCACTGGGTGACCGTGACGATGTCTTCGCCGTTGGCAACCGACTGCGGCGCAGCCTGCTGGTCCGATCGCAGGTTCAACGACAGCAGCGTGCCTTCCGACAACAGCGGGCTGCCGCGCACGGCGCGCATGTCGTTCAGCAATGGCAGCAGCACCAGCGCCATGTCGCGCCCGCCCGCCATCACGCGATCCAGATAACCCGGCAATTGCACGATTGCCCGCATCAGCGCATCGAGCGCCTCGGCCTGGTTCTTGCGCGCATCGACGGTGGCTTCCAGATACGCGCAGACGCCGTACATTTCTTCTGCCAGCAGCGCGGCACCATGGATCTCCATGACGCGCAGCACGCCCTGCACCTGCGCAAGTTCAGCGCTGCAGCGCTGCAGCAGCACGGCATTGTCGCCCTCCTCCACGAAGGCTTCCAGCGCGACGCGTGCCTCGTTGAGCGAAGCCATGATTTCGCGGACGACAGCGTCCAGCGTCTGGCTGGCGACGCGGGGCGTCAGGTCCGGCGCAGGCTCACCCATTCAATTCACCGGAAACACGCCGGAAGGTGCCCGTGGTGGCCACTTCCGGATCGGGAATTCCCCGCACGCGGTGTGTGCCGGTGGCAGCGGCGCTGGCATCGGGCAGGCGGAAGCCGGACACCGACTTGCGCAACGCAGCCGACAGCTGCGCCAGCTTCGCGATGGCCTCGGAGGTATTGCTGGTGGCATCGGCGGTCTGCGAACTGATCTCGCGCAGCACCTGCATGTTGCGCGCCACGCTCTGCGACGACTGCGACTGGTTGCGGGCACTGGCCGAGATGTTCTGCACCAGGCTTGCGATCTGGTTCGAAACATGTTCGATCTTTTCGAGCGCGGCGCCCGCGTTCTCGGCCAGCGTGGCGCCACCGACCACATCGGCCGTGCTGCGCTCCATGGATACCACTGCACCGTTGGTGTCGGTCTGGATGGCGCGCACCAGTGTATCGATCTGCTTGGTGGCATTGGTGGCGCGTTCGGCCAGCCGCTGCACCTCGTCGGCGACCACCGCAAAGCCGCGGCCCGCCTCACCGGCCATCGAAGCCTGGATCGAGGCATTGAGGGCAAGAATGTTGGTCTGCTCGGCGAGATCGTTGATCAGCTCGACGATGTTGCCGATTTCCTGCGAGCTCTCGCCGAGGCGCTTGATGCGCTTGGAGGTCTCCTGGATGGTCTCGCGGATGGCGTTCATGCCGTCGATGGTTCGACGTACGGCTTCGCCGCCCTTGTGCGCGATATCCACCGAGTGGCGCGCCACATCGGCAGCGCGTTCGGCATTGCCGGACACTTCTTCGATGGAACCGGCCATCGCGCCGATGGACTCGGTGGCGGACGCGATCTGCCGCGACTGCGCACTGGAGGATTTTGCCAGGTGCTGTGCCAGCGCCTGCGTCTGCCGGGCCGCGCCATCCACCTGCCCCGATGACTGGTTGATGGTGGTCACGAGCCCACGCAGCGACTCAACCGCGATGTTGACCGAATCGGCGATGGCGCCGGTGATGTCTTCCGTCACCGTGGCGGTGGCGGTGAGATCGCCCTGACCCAGGCCGGCGATTTCGTCGAGCAGCCGCAGGATGGCGCCCTGGTTGCGCTCGCTCTCGCGGCGCTGCGCCTCCACCGTCATGCGGGCGATTGCCGCTTCATCGACATTGCTGCGGATGGAAAGGAACAGCAGCGCCAGCGGCGCCAGGCCGATCAGCGCCAGCACGCCGGCCAGCACACCCAGGTTGCTGCCGGAAAACAGCGCGAGGCCGGCGACCAGCACCAGCACCAGCGCGGCTAGTGCGATGAAGACCAGGCTGCGCGAGGTGTTTGAATTGTCAGGCTGCGGCATCCAGGAACCCCGGGTTTTCAACTAGCAGGCGCAGACTCAGCACGGGCCAGGCTTCAGCCCCGCGCCGGAAGGCACCTGCGATATAACGTTCGCAACGCACGATGGTCGGCGGCGCATTGCCGCTGAACTCGCCATCGGTGAAGCGCCGGAAGCCCAGCACTTCATCCACAAGCAGGCCGGCGGGCACGTCGCGATGATTCACGACCAGCAGCCGGGTATTGCGGGTCAGCGGCGTGGCGCCACTGCCCAGGTATTGACGCAGATCGATGATGGGCAGCAAGGCGCCGCGCACGTTCGCCAGTCCCTTCACCCAGTTCTTCGCGCCCGGCACGCGGGTGAGCTGGCTCGGATAGGTAAGCACTTCGCGCATTTCCTCACGCGCCACCAGGTAGGCCTCGCCGGCCATGCGCCAGGCCACACCCACCCACTCGCGATCGGCGTTGGCGACCTCGCCCGCTTCGGCGGCAGAGGTGCGGCCACGGCGATCCAGTGCGACCAGCAGGTCGTATGGCTTGTCGCGCAGCGCCCGGATCAGGGAAGTGGGGTCCAAGGCGTCAGGCCCTAGGCTGCAAGCGTGGCTTGGGCTTTCTGCACCAGCAGGTCGGGCGAGACAGGCTTGACCATGTAATCGACCGCACCCTGGCGCAGACCCCAGACGCGATCCGTCTCGAGGCCCTTGGAAGTGACCATGACTATGGGGATGGAGCGCGTGCCCGGGTCATTCACGATGGCGCGCGTGGCCTGGTAACCGTTCATGCCGGGCATGACGATGTCCATGAAGATGAGGTCGGGGTGCATTTCCTTTGCCAGGCGCACGCCTTCCTGGCCGTCGCCCGCCGTGGCTGTCTTGTAGCCGCTCTTCTCGAGCGCCTTCTTCATGACATGCACTTCGGTGGGGGAGTCGTCGACGATGAGTATGAGAGCCACTTTCCTATCTCCCAATGTGCGTTTCGATCGCACCCAGCAGCTCTTCCTTGGTGAACGGCTTGGTCAGATAGTGCTCGGAACCTACGATCCGGCCGCGGGCGCGATCGAACAGGCCGTCCTTGGAGGACAGCATGATGACGGGTATGTTGCGGAAGACCTTGTTGTGCTTGATCAGCGCGCAGGTCTGGTAGCCATCCAGGCGCGGCATCATGATGTCGACGAAGACGATGTCCGGCTGGTGGTCGGCGATCTTGGCCAGTGCGTCGAAACCGTCGATGGCGGTGAAAACCTCGCAGCCTTCCTTCGCCAGCAGCGTCTCGGCGGTACGCCGGATGGTCTTGCTGTCGTCAATGACAAGGACCTTCAGGCCCTTGAGGTTGGCGTTCTCGTCCAAGGTCATTGCGCTCCCGGCCTGATTCATGGCGTCTGGAATCCACTTTCTTTTAACATATCGGCCTACCCCTCGCCATGGCACCCGTCCCTGCCTGATTCTGACAGTGGGATAACATGGCGCATTGAACTGGCACACGTTTCGGGAAGGCTAGGTAATGTCGCAACACCCTCGGCTGGCGGTAGTGATGGACCCCATCGAGGACATCAAGTACGCCAAGGACACCACCCTCGCCATGCTGCTGGCGGCGCAGGGCCGCGGCTACGAGCTGTCCTATCTCACCCAGGCCGACCTCTATCTGCGCGATGGCGTCGCGCGCTGCAGGGCCCGGGCGCTGCAGGTGCATGCCAATCCTGCCAACTGGTTCACAGTGGCGGAACCGCTGGATCTGGCGCTGGGCGATTTCGACGTGATCCTGATGCGCAAGGATCCGCCCTTCGACATGGAATTCATTTACACCACCTACATTCTCGAACGCGCGGAAACTGCCGGCGCGCTGGTGGTGAATCGTCCGCAGGGACTGCGCGACATGAACGAGAAGGCCTACACGGCCTGGTTTCCGGAGTTCTGCGCGCCCACGCTGGTGACCCGTGACATGCATGCCATGGCCGACTTCGCGCGGGAATTCGGGCGCGTGGTGGTCAAGCCGCTCGACGGCATGGGCGGCCGCTCGATCTTCGTGGTGGACCAGCACGACAAGAACCTGCGCGTGGTGTTCGAGACGCTCACCGATTACGGCGCACGTTTTGCCATCGTGCAGAAATACCTGCGGGAGATCGTGAGCGGCGGTGATTCGCGCGTGCTGGTAATCGATGGCCTGCCAGCGCCCTATGCCCTGGCGCGCATGCCCTCCGCCACCGACAACCGCGGCAATCTGGCCGCCGGTGCCACCGGCGTGGCGCGCCCGTTGAACGACCGCGACCGCGAACTTGCCGCGGGCATTGGTCCCGCGCTGGCCGCACGCGGGATGCTGTTCGTCGGGCTCGATGTGATCGGCGGCTGCGTGACCGAAATCAACGTGACCAGCCCCACTGGCGTGCGCGAGATCGACAAGCAATTCGGTACGGATATTGCCGCGCTGCTCATCGATGCCATCGACCGGCGGCTGGCTGCGCGGCGCGGCTGATGCCTTCACTGGCAGAACCGCTGCCAATACCGCCGCGGCTGTCGCGGCGCCGCTCCGATGGTCCGCAGGGACGCGCCGCCCGCGACCGGCTCATCACCATGCTCGTGCTGGCAGGCCTTCTGCATGGCCTGATCATCCTCGGCGTCTCCTTCACCACGCCGCCCGTCCGCGGCGATGGCACCAACCGCGGTCTCGAAGTGCTGCTGGTGTCCGACGAACTGCCCGAAGCAAGCAGCAATGGCAACGCCACCTATCTGGCCCAGCGCACCCAGACCGGTTCGGGCAATACGCGCGAACGCCTGCCGGCCAAGCTGCCCTCGGCGGCACGGCCGGAAGCCGGTGCCGCGGCCAGCGAAGCGCAGCAGGCTGCCACCCAAGAAGAACAGCTGCTGGCTACCACCAGCGCCAGCCGCACACTAGTGCGGATGATGCCTCTGCCGGCCACCGATGCCCTGGCGGCGCAGCAGCCTGCCGCAGCGCAACGGGCCGGTGACCAGGAATTGCGGCTGCGCGGTGAAACCCGCGACGAGCTCTATGTCACCGCCGACACGCGGGCCTCCCGCCTGGCCCCGTATCTGGATAGCTGGCGCCGCCGGGTGGAGCGCATCGGCACCGTGAATTACCCCACTGTGGCGCAGCGGCGCAGAATGGGTGGCAATCCCGTGGTCGAAGTCGCGCTGCAGAGCGACGGCAAGCTGAAGTCGGCGCGGATACTGCAGAGCAGCGGGCATCCGGAGATGGACGCGGCGGCGCTGGACATTCTGCGGCTGGCGAGCCCGTTTGATGCGTTTCCGGCGGAATTGGCCAAGGACTACAAATCGCTAAGGTTCGCGTATGAGTGGCAGTTTGGGGAGCAGGGGACCCAGCCCGGGTTGATCACCATTCCTTGAGAGGTTACCTATACGCCCCCATACTCAACCCCATGAGTAAAGAGGACTCACTGACCAATCAGTTGCTGGTGGCCATGCCGGGACTGGAAGATCCCCAGTTTGCCCAGACCGTGACGCTGATCTGCGAGCACGGCGACAAAGGCGCGCTGGGCATCGTGCTGAACAAGCCGCTGACCATGAAGCTGTCAGAAGTGCTGGCGCAGATGAAGCTGCCGCCCGAAACGCAAACCATTGCCGAGCAGATCGTGCTCAGTGGTGGCCCCGTGCATCAGGACCGCGGCTTCGTGCTGCATCGGCCAGGCGGCAGCTGGGAATCCACCCACAAGATCTCCGACAGCATCCAGGTGACCACCAGTCGCGATGTGCTGGCCGCCATGGCGCGCGGCCAGGGCCCCGAAGATGCGTTTATCGCGCTGGGCTACGCCCAATGGGACGCGGGCCAGCTGGAGCAGGAGCTGAAGGACAATGCCTGGCTGACCTTGCCGGTGAGCGAGGCGGTGCTGTTCACCCTGCCCTACGAGGACCGGTGGTCGGCAGCCTGGCGCACCCTTGGGGTCGATGTCACCGCGGTGGCGCCGAATGCCGGCCACGCCTGATCCATACGGGTGAAGGCGCGGATCGTCCTGGGCTTTGATTTCGGCCTGAAGCGCATCGGACTTGCCGCTGGCGACACCATCACCTGTACCGCCGCACCGCTGGCCACCGTGGCTCACCACGCCGACGCACCCGACTGGGCCGCAATCCTTGGGCACGTGAAGGCGCTCGGTCCCGACCTGCTGGTGGTCGGCGCGCCTTATAATGACGACGGTTCCCCCGGACGCATTGCCGGGCTGGCGGACGCCTTCGCGGCGCAGCTGGCCGAACGCTGCCGGCTCGAGGTTGCGCGTGTCGACGAACGTTATTCATCGGCTGCAGCGCAGAGCCTGCTGCGCGAGCAGCGCGCCTCGGGTCAGCGGCGCAAGGTGGTGCGCAAGGGCGATCTCGACAGTGCGGCGGCAGCGGTGATGCTGCAGAGCTGGCTCGAAGGCAACGAACACGGGAGCAAGGGATCTTCATGACGCAACAGCGGCGCCCGGATGGCAGCCTCAGGCATCTGCTCACCCTGGAAGGACTGGCGCGCCCTGAACTCGAAGCATTGCTCGAGCGCGCCCAGCACTTCGTGCGCCGCGCCGGCGAACCGGCGCCGCAGTCGAACGCGCTCGCAGGCGTGACGGTGGCCAACATGTTCACCGAGCCGTCAACGCGCACGCGGGTGTCGTTCGAGCTGGCCGCGAAGCGGCTGGGCGCCGACGTGGTGAACCTGGAAGTGCAGCTGTCTTCGCGCGTGAAGGGCGAAAGCATGCTCGATACCGTGTTCACACTCGAAGCGCTGCACGTGGATGTGTTCGTGCTGCGCGACGCGGAAGTCGGTGTCCCGTCGATGGTGGCAGGGTCGGTCGCGCCGCATGTCAGCGTGCTGTCCGCGGGCGAAGCACATGTCTCGCATCCCACGCAGGGCCTGCTCGACGCGCTCACAGTCTTGCAGAAGAAGGGCCACTGCGACGGACTCTCCATCGCCATCGTCGGCGATATCCGTCATTCGCGCGTCGCGCGTTCGGCCTGCCACGCCTTCCAGACACTGGGCGTGCGCGATCTGCGCATCATTGCGCCTGCGGCATTGATGCCGGATGCAGATGAATTCGCTGGTTGTGCACGGGCTTCGGATATCGCGCAGGGCATTGCCGGCTGCGATGTGGTGATGATGCTGCGCATCCAGAAGGAACGCTTCGAGAATACCGCCATCCCGGCCGGCGACGATTACTTCCGTGAATTCGGCTTGACCGCCGGGCGACTGACCCGCGCCAAGCCCGATGCGATCGTCATGCATCCGCAGCCCATGAACCGTGGTGTCGAGATTGAATCGGCAGTGGCCGACGGGCCGCAGTCGGCCATCAGGCTGCAGGTGGCCAACGGCGTAGCCGTGCGCATGGCCGCCCTGGAAGTGCTCGCGGCGCCGCTGGCCGCCAGGCAGAGGCGTTGACCATGAGCGACGTCGCCAACCCGCAGCGCCACGCGCACCGCGGCACCATTTTTGTCGAGGACGCACGCATCCTGTCGCAGGAGAGCTTTCCCGGACAGCAGTTCGTGCTGCGCCTGGCTGCGCCGCAGTGCGCGGCGCGCGCCACCGCGGGCAGCTTTGCGCATGTGGCGGTCGATCCTTCGATCCCGATGCGCCGGCCGCTGTCCATCATGCGCGTGGATCGCGAGGCGGGCTGGATCGAGCTGCTCTACAAGATCCACGGGCATGGCCTGCAGAACCTCGCGGCGCGCCGCGTGGGCGAAGTCGTCAACCTGCTCGGACCGATTGGCCAGGGCTTTGTCCCGCATCAGGACAAGCCGCGTGCATTGCTGATCGGTGGCGGCGTGGGCATCCCGCCCATGGTGTTTCTGGCGGAGACGCTGTGCGAGCGCGGCAATGAAAGCTTTCGACCGTTCGCGATTCTCGGTTCCGAACTGCCGTTCCCGTTTCGAGCGCGGCCTTCCACGATCATGGTCCCCGGCATGCCCGATGGGGTGATTGCCAGCATGCCGCTGCTGGAGGAATGGGGCGTGGCCAGTCGCCTGACTTCAAGGTCAGGCTTCCCGGGCTGCTTCGACGGCTATGTCACCGATCTGGCGCGGCTGTGGCTGCAGCAGCTGGACGTCGCAACGCTTGCCCAGGTGGAGATTTTCACCTGCGGGCCGACGCCGATGCTGCGCGCGGTGGCGCAGCTGGCGCGCGAATTCGACTTGGCCTGCCAGGTATCGCTGGAGGAATACATGGCCTGCGCGGTGGGCGGTTGCGCCGGCTGCGTGGTTGAAGTGCAGACGCTTTCAGGCCCGGCCATGAAGCGGGTCTGCGTGGATGGTCCGGTGTTTGACGCGCGCACCGTATTCGTTGATAACGCCGCGTAGCTGACACACAACGGGGAAAGTGCAAATGTACAAATTCAGATTGATCGCCGCATCACTGGCGCTGGCCAGCCTTGCCATCTCAACTACCGCGCTGGCTGCGGAAGCGACCGCGCCTGCCGCGGCACCCCCTCCTGCACCTTATACGATGCCCGCGAACACCGCGGACTACATCCGCAAGGCCGTGCAGTCACCCGGCAGGCCCGCTGCGGCGACCGCGCGTGATGCCAATCGCAAGCCTGCGGAACTGCTGACGCTGTCGGGCGTGAAACCCGGCGATCGCGTGGTGGAGTTTGCCTCGTTCGGGCAGTACTTCACCACGCTGCTGTCGGACATCGTTGGCGAGAAGGGCATGGTTTACATGTATGACCTGCCCTACACCGAAGCCCGTTCTGGCGCCGCCAGCAAGGCCTTCGTCGGCGCGCATCCGAACGCCCGTTACGAGCTGGTGGATTACAACGCCGTGAAGCTGCCGCAGAACATCGACAGCGTTTTCATCGTGCTGTACTACCACGACCTGCCACTGAACAAGATCGACACCGCCGTGCTCAACGCGAAGATCTTCAAGTCGCTGAAGCCCGGTGGCGTCTATTTCATCGTCGACCACAATGCGGCGCCAGGCTCAGGCATGCGCGATACCGAAAAGCTGCACCGCATCGATCCGGCCATCATCAAGAAGGAAGTGCAGGCGGCGGGCTTCGAGCTGGTCGAAGAGAGCAAGCTGCTGGCCTACCCCACCGATGATCACACGCAGATGGTGTTCGCACCCGGCCTGCGTGGCCTCACGGATCAGTCGGTAATCAAGTTCCGCAAGCCGCGGAAGTAAGCGGCTCAACGCTGCGCGCGGCGCGTCAATGCCCGCCCGCAGCACTGCGGCAATCAGCGGCAGTGCTGCCGGAGAAATCGGCAAAGGGCCCCTTGCCCGCGCTGGCGCGAAACTCCCAGGGTGCATGCGCAGCGGCTGCGGACCACAACCCTGCGCCTGCGCGTCGGGCCTGGCTTTCCAGCGAACACAGTTCGCGATCGGCCTTGCGCAGGTAATGGCGATAGGCCCAGGCATGACCATTGCGGACCAGCTCGCGGTTGATATTGCGGCCCGCGAAGTGGACGACTGCAACCATGCGCTCGTATCGATCCTGCGACACCGGCTCAAGGTCCACCGGCTGGTTCAGCAATTGTTGCGTCAGCCAGGCGGCTGCCGCCGGACCGCCAGCCTGATTGCGCTCTGGCGCGTCGATGCCATGCAGGCGCACGCGGATTTTCCCGGTGGCGAGCAGAACGTCGAGGGTGTCGCCGTCGACGACGCGCGTGACCTTGCCCAACAGCACTGCATTGGATGAGGCGGCATCGGCCGCGGTGAATGCGCAAGCGCAGACCAGCAGCAGCCAGATCAGCGCAGCATGGATGATTCGCGTCACACGCACCGTCAGACGATCGAAACGCCCAGCTCACCCGCCCGATGCACCATGCCGGGATAGCTGTTCGCGATGAACAGGGCCGGGTCACCCCATTGCGCCAGGAATTCCTGCGCAGGTGCCGCAGCGATCATTTCCTTCGCGCTCATGCCCTGCGCCAGCAGCCGCGACAGCCGCTGCTTCATGGTGTTGATCATGGCGAGCTCGGTGCTGAGGCAGTCGCGGTTCTGCGCGGCGCCAATTCCGGGAACAATTCTCGTCTTCGCGTCCGCCAGGTCGAGCAGTGACTGCAACGCCGAACCCACGCCACCGATCCAGCCATTGGTGCAGTAGTCGATGATGGGGAACGAGCCCACGGACACCACGTCCCCCGCCACCAGCACATTGGCCCTGCGGAAGAACACATAGATGTCGCCGTCGGTATGCGCCTGCGGCAGGTAGCCATAGTCGACCTTCTCGCCGCCGAGCTCGAGCGAACCGGTGGTGTAGAAAGTCTGGTTGGGCTGCGCGATCTTCGGCAGCGGTTGGTAGATGCGCTGCTCCCATTTCTCATCCACATCGGTGGTCAGCCACAGTCGCGTGTTCTCGTGCGCAATGATGCGCGTGCCGGCCGCACCCAGCGTGGCATTGGATCCGGTCTGGTCCGCATGCCAGTGGGTGTTGAACAGCGTGTGCACGCGTGCAGTGCCTGCGATCTCGCGCACCGCCTGCAGCAGCTGCGCGGAATGCGCGCGCGCTCCGCCATCCACCATCAGCACGCCATCCGCGGCTCGCAGCACGACGACATTGCCGCCGGCACCGGAAATCAACGTGAGGTTGTCGGCCAGCGGCGAGATGACCAGGGCGGCGTCCTTGCCGGCAGCAAGCGGTGCGCGCGCCGCAGCCAGGCCCAGGGCTGTGGCGGGCACCACCCGGGTCAGAAAATTACGTCGATCCATCGCGTCACTGGCGCCTCAGAGCGCACTGCCCCCTGCCCCGTTTGCTGCCATGAGCTGCCGCAGCAGCGCTTCGGTTTCGGGTCGCGCCTGGCCACCGGCGGCGCGGCCGGAGGTGCTGGCCTCACCTCGCGTCAGATCGGCGGCGGTGCGACCGCGTGCATCCTTCGCGAACAGATCGATCCTGCTCTCGGCCAGCGTTGCCACCAGGGAGTTCCAACCGAGGCCAGCAGCTCCATGCAGCGCCGTCTGGCCGTTACGATCGCGCGCATTGACATCGGCACCCGCTGCCAGCAGCAGCTTCACGGCTTCCACGGCATCGGCCTCGGTCTTGTATCGACCGCGCGTATCCAGCGCCGACGAACCATTGCCGGCGGCTGCCAGCAATGGCGTGATGCCATTGATGGTTGGCAATTCGAGGTTGGCGCCATGTTTCAGGAGCAGGCGGATGGCAGCGGTGTCACCCGCCTTGGCAGCGCGCACCAGCGGCGTGGTGCCCACCGTCAGCAGGCCATCGGCGCCCCGATCATCGCGCAGCGAACGATACGGCGGAAACAGCTTGAGCTGCAGGTTCGGATTCGCCCCGGCCTTGAGCAGCATCGCGATGACTTCGGTGCCAGTGGTGCGGTCGAGCGACGGACGGTCGGCGCGGCCCCCGGTCGGCACCGTATTCACGTCCACTGCCGCATACAGCGGCGCGCGCCCCCAGGTATCCCACTTATTCACATCGGCACCGCGGCGGATGAGCAGCGCGGCGGTATCGAAATTGAGATTGATCGTGGCCAGCAGCAGCGGCGTCACCCGATCGGGGTCGGTGAGGTTCACATCCGCGCCGCCATCCAGCAGCAGGCGCGCGCATTCGGCGCAGCCGCGCCGCGCTGCATACAGCAGCGGCGTGAATCCCCCGGAGGGGCGGGCCTGCTTGCGCGGCTCGGCCGTGACCTGCCGCTCCCAGTCATTCACCATGGAACGCGCGTCCACTTCCGCGCCATGCTGCAGCAGCAGCTTCACCATCGCGGGCTGGCCTTCGGCCGCCGCCCACATCAATGCCGTCTGCTCACGCCAGCGTTCGCGCGCATTCACCTTCGCGCCGCGCTTCAGCAGCAGCTTCGCGGCTTCCAGATTGCTGGTGCGCGCGATGATCATGAGCGCCGTCATGCCGTCGGCATTGGCGGATTCCACATCGGCGCCCGCAGCAAGCAGCTTGCGGACCACCTCGACATTGCCCACCACCGCAGCTTCCGACAGCGGCGTCGAACCGTAGTCATTGCGGGCATTCACGTTGGCGCCCGCCGCCAGCAGCCTGTTCACCGCCGGCGCGTCATTGTTGTAGACGGCCCAGTGCAGCGGCGTCGTGCCATCGGCGGCATCGTCAGCAGGTTGCTGTGCGACAGCCTGGCCGCAGAACGCCAGGACTGCGCTGACCAGACCCGCACGCAGCGCGGGCATCGCATGGAGGATAGGAGTGCGTGCCATCTAGATCTCCGCGATCGCGCCCGTGCTGTCGCCCACTTTCTCGATGGGCACCCCGGCACGCTGCAGCAGTGTCAGATGCAGATTGGCCAGCGGCGTGCGCTCCTTGAAATTGATGTGCTGGCCGCCCTTGAGGCGGCCGGCACCACCGCCCACGATGGCCGTCGGCAGCGGGTACTGGTTGTGCGCATTGCTGTTGCTCATGTTGCTGCCGAACAGCAGAGTCGAGTTGTCGAGCATGCTGCCCTCGCCGTCCGGCATCTTCGACAGCTTTTCCACGAAGCGTGCGAACACTTCCGTGTGGTAGCGCTGGATCTTCGCCAGCCGTTCCTTTTTTGCCGGATCATTGGCGTGATGCGACAGCGCATGGAAGGCATCCGGAATGCCGATGTGGTTGTAGGTCTGCTCGCTGACTTCCGGCGCCAGCATGAAGCTCTGCACGCGGGTGAGGTTGCCCTGGTAGGCCAGCGCGATCAGGTCGAACATCAGCTTCAGCTGTTCGTCGAAGCTCTCGGAAGTCGCGCCGGGCACATCCGGCAGCTGCAATCGCGACAGGTCGCCCTGGGAATTGTTCTGCACGCGACGCTCGATCTCGCGCACGCTCTGCAGGTAATCATTGAGTGTGTTGCGATCCTCCGCACCGAGGCGACGACCCAACGAGGACACCTCGCCGGAAATCATGTCGAGGATGCTGCTGGTCTGCTCCATCAGGAAGCGACGCTCCGCCGCCGAATCGCCCTGCCCGAATAGCCGCAGGAACAACTGGCGCGGATTGCTCTCCACCGGCAGTGGCGTGGACGGCGAACTGAATGACAGCGTGCCCGAAAAGCTGCAGCCGTAGCCGCGCTCGCAGGCGCTGCCCGCTCCATGCCCCTGTGCCGTTGCGGTCTCCAGCGAAGGCCACGGCGTGTCCTGGCCCATGTGTTTGGCGGCGATCTGGTCGACGGTAGTCGCCATGAACGGTTCAAGCGCTTCGCGCGGATGCGTGCAGGACAGCCACGTAGCCGGCACCAGCGCATGCACGGCGCGGCTCTCGCCCGGCTTGTTGCCGAGATTGCTCACCACGGTGAGCTGCTTGCGGAACGGCGCCAGCGGCTCGAGGATATTGCCGAGAATAAGATCCTGGTCGGAGGTGGCTGGCGTCCATTTCTCCATCACCGCGCCATGCGGGAAGTAGAAGAAGCCCAGCCGCGGCTTGCGGGCTGCAGCCGTCTGGGCCAGCGCCGTGGCCGCCGGAATCATCGCATTGAGCAGCGGCAGCGAAACGCTGACACCCATGCCCCGCAGCACGGTGCGTCGCGACAGATATTTTCTGGTGATGAACATGGCTACCTCGACCTAGTTGGCCTGCGCCGTGCGTGCGGGCTCGATCGCCTTCACTTCAGGCAGACGCCGCATGCGGAAGGCATCGCTGTTGACCACGCCGGTCACCAGTTTCGTGAATCGGTAATTATCCGCCGCCGCCTGTTTGACGATGGCGCGTACAGCGGGCATGTCCTGCGGACGCAGCGGCCGGCCCAGCGCATAGATCATCAGCTTCTCGGTCAGCGCCTGCACGAACTGGTCGGGCCGCGCGAGCAGCGCCTGACTCAGATCGCGCGGACCTTTCACCTGCACGCCGCTGGCCAGGCGGCCACTGGCATCGATCGCAGTACCTGCATCGCGGTCGCGATCGCGCCAGCCGCCGAGCACATCGTAATTCTCCAGTGCAAAGCCCAGCGGATCGATCACGCCATGGCAGCTGTTGCAGGACTTCTGGGCGCGGTGTTCTTCGAGACGTTCACGTACGGTCGACATCCGCTTCCCTGGCTCGTTCTCCTTGAACTGCTCCACGCCTGGCGGTGGCGAGGTGGGCGGCGTGCCATACAGCGTATCCAGCACCCATGAGCCCCGCAGCACCGATGAGGTGCGATTGCCATAGGAGGTGGCCATCAGCAGCGCGCCCTTGCCGAGCAGACCCCAGCGATTCGGGTCGGTGAGCTGCACCGGACGGAACTGGTCGCCGCGCACATTGGGAATGCCGTACTGCGTGGCAAGCCGTTCGTTCAGGAAGGTGGTGTCGGCGCGCAGCAGGTCGAGGGCGCTGCGATCCGAGCGCAACACGCTGCCCAGGAACAGGCGAATTTCCTCACGCAGGGCGAGACGCAGGTTCGCATCGAAATCAGGGAAGGTGACCGGATCCGGCTGGATGTTGTCCATGCGACCGACGTTCAACCACTGGAAGGCGAAGTTGTCGACGAGAGAAGCAGAACGCGGATCTGCGAGCAGGCGGCGTACCTGCGTGTCGAGCACCTTTGCTTCCTGCAGCCTGCCGCTGGTGGCCAGGTCGATCAGCGCCTGATCAGGGCCGGCACTCCACAGAAAGAAGGACAGCCGCGTGGCGAGTTCCAGATCGGTGAGCGCTTCCACCTTGCCGCGCTTTTCGTCCGCCATCGCAGGCGCCGAACGCAGCAGGAACTTGGTGCTGGAAAGAATGGCCGTGAGGCCGCTTTCGATGCCGCCCTCGAAATCCTGTTGCGCACGCGCGCGGGTGTAGAAGCCCATCGGGGCTTGCAGATCCTCATCCGTGGCAGGTCTGCGGAAAGCCGCGGCGGCCAGTGCCCCCAGGATGCGGCGCGCGCACGGCAATTCCTCGGCCGCATTGGCGGGACGGCACTGGAACACCTTGCGCCGACTCGGCGTCTCGCTCACACCCGTCACATTGAAAGGACCGGAGATGTTGAGGCCCGGGATCGTGGGCACGCGCTCCATCTCGGGCAGCATGGCGATGGGCTGCAGCGGCGAATCCGACTGCGCGAACGAACGCTGCACGAAGGTCACACCCACGCGCCGCACGCCCGCCTTCACCTTCACGGTGATGTGGTTGAAGCGATTCTGCATGTCATCGGCGGCGATGGCCTGCCGCTGGTCAATGTCTTTCTGGTCTTCCGGCCCGCCCACCTCCTGCTGGAATACGCGGCGCCCATCGACGGTCAGGATCACCCGATGCGGGGAATCGACCTTGGTGACATAGCCCGCACCCATGAAGAGGAACTGGCGGATGCTGAATACGTATTCGCCGTCGGCCGGGAAATCATGCTCGACCAGGAAGCCGCCGCGAGTGCCCAGCGGCAGGCCATCCACATGTTCGTTCTGGTTGGCAGAAGTGTCGGCGCGGTATTCATGACTGCTGGGCTTGCCCGTGGCGCGGCCGATGGCCTGGCGACTGACATTGCGCGCCGCGGCGATGTACTGGTCGAGGAAGGAAGGCGAAATGCGCAGCGTCGCCGCCACATTGTCGAAGCCCTCGTTGGACACATCCTTGGGCAGCAGCGTACTGACGTCGACCCCCATGTCGAGCACGCGGCGGATTTCCTGTGCGTACTCCGTGCGGTTCAGGCGATGCAGACCCACATATCCTGGATCAGGATTGGCGGCCGCGGCCGCGTCGAGGGAGCCCTCAAGCCAGGACACCAGAGAATCGATGGTCTTCTGTTCGGGCTGGTCCTCACCCGGCGGCGGCATCAGCCGGCCGCGCAGTTTGCGGACCGCCTTTTCCCAGATTTCGACGTCACCGTGGATATCCTGCGGGGACAGCGTGTCGAAGGCCACGCCACCGGCCCAGTCGGTGCTGTTGTGGCATTTGCCGCACATCGGCTCGATCAGATCCCACTGCGGGGGGTGGGCAGGCTCGGCAGCCACGGCAGGCAGCGCGGCGCTGGCGGCCCATGGCGCTGCCACGAAGATCACGACCTTGTGCCAATGGATGCTCAACGCGACTCCAGCCCCGGTTGGTTATTACCCCATCATTCCATAGACCAGCGGCGGGGCTGAAGTTTCTGCCAAATTGCGGAAAGCGTAAACTTTTCGTCAAATCCCCGGCTTCAGAACGCCTGATCGAAGGCCACCTCTCCCTGCACCGAGACCTGGTACGCCGAAACCCGCCGTTCGAAGAAGTTGGTGAGTTCCTGCACATCCTGCAGTTCCATGAAGTGGAACGGGTTCCTGGCGCCGTACATCGGCCCCAGCTCCAGCATGAGCAGACGCTGGTCTGCCACGTATTCGAGGTATTGCCGCATCTCGCTGCGGGTCAGGCCCACGACGCCGCCGGAGAGGACGTCGTCGGCGAACAGCGATTCCGCATCGACGGCTGCGGCGATCATTTCCCGCACTGTCGCCGCCCATTGCGCATCGAACAGCTCGGGCTGCTCGCGCCGCACGGTGCGGATCACCTCGAAGGCGAAGGCCATGTGTGCGCTTTCGTCGCGGAACACCCAGGCGGTGCCGGCGGCCAGCCCCGGCAGCAGGCCGCGTGAACGCAGGAAATACACATAGGCAAAGGCACCGAAGAAGAACAGGCCCTCGATGCAGGCCGCGAAGGCGGTGAGGTTCAGCAGGAAGCGCTTGCGATCCGCCACAGTGTCCAGGCTGCTGACTGCATACACGGAGTCCGTCCAGCGCTGGCAGAACTCGGCCTTGGCGCGGATCGACGGGATGTTCTCCACCGCCGCGAAGGCCTCCGCGCGCCGCGCCTGGTCGGGCACGTAGTTGTCGAGCAGCGTCAGGTAGAACTGGATATGCAGCGCTTCCTCGAACAGCTGCCGCGAAAGATACATGCGCGCCTCGGGCGCATTGACATGCCGGTACAGGCTGATCACAAGGTTGTTCGCGACGATGGTGTCGCCGGTGGCAAAGAACGCCACCAGCCGCTCGACCAGATGCCGCTCGGCCGGTGTCATGCGCTGCCGCAGATGCGCAAGATCGATCTGGAAATCGATTTCCTCCACCGACCAGGTGTTCTTGATCGCGCCGCGATACATCTCGTAGAAGCGCGGATAGCGCATCGGCCGCAGCGTGAGGTCGAAGCCCGGGTCGAGCAGGGTCAGGCGCGCGCTCACTGGCAGGCCTCGCAGGTTGCAGGATTCTCGAGGGAGCAGACGATGGCGTCCTGGTCGCGCCGCGCGTCACCTTCACTGACGGTGGTCTTGGCGATCTTCGTCGCCGGTCTGGATCGCAGGTAATAGGTGGTCTTCAAGCCCTGCTTCCACGCATACATGTACATGCTGGAGAGCTGGCCGATGTTGGGGTTCGCCATGAACAGGTTCAGCGACTGGCTCTGGTCGATGTAGGCGCCGCGCGCGGCGGCCAGATCGATCAGCGCGCGCATGGGCAGCTCCCAGGCGGTGCGGTAGATGTGCCGCAATTCCGCCGGAATCTGTGCAATGCCCTGGATCGAGCCATCGGCCAGCTTGGTGGCGTCGCGGATCGGGGCCGTCCACAGGCCCAGCTGTTTCAGCTCTTCCACCAGGTAGCGGTTGATCTGCAGGAAGTCGCCTGACAGCGTCTCGCGCTTGAACAGGTTCGAGATCTGCGGCTCGATGCATTCGTAGCAGCCGGCAATCGAGGCGATGGTCGCCGTGGGCGCAATCGCGATCAGCAGGCTGTTGCGCAGGCCGTGCGAACGGATCTCGCGGCGCAGGCTGTTCCAGCGCTCGGCATCCTCCGGCGTCACCTCCCAGTGGTCGAACTGCAACTCGCCGGCGGCAGCGCGGGTCACTGCAAAGGCATCGTGCGCACCCTGCAGCTTCGCCAGTTCCAGCGATGCATGCAGGGCGTGGTAGTAGATGGTGGCCTGGATCTTCGTGGACAGGGCGCGCGCCTCGGCGCCATCGAACGGCAGCCGCAGCCGGAAGAACACATCCTGCAGGCCCATGAGACCCAGCCCCACCGGGCGCCAGCGCATGTTCGAGGCCCGGGTGGTGCCGATCGGGTAGTAGTTGAGGTCGATCACGCGATCCAGCTGCCGCACGGCCACTGCAACGGTCTGCGCCAGCTGTTCGAAGTCGAATCCCCCGGCTCCCACATGGCGCGCGAGATTGATCGAGCCGAGATTGCACACTGCGGTCTCGCCGTTGTGCGTGACCTCGAGGATTTCCGTGCACAGGTTCGACAGGTGCACGGTCTGGCCCGATGCACCGGTCTGGTTGCAGGCGCGGTTGGATGCGTCCTTGAAGGTCATCCAGCCGTTACCGGTCTGCGCCAGCACCCGCATCATGCGGGCATACAGGTCGCGCGCCGCCAGGGTCTTCTTCGCCAGGCCCAGGGCTTCGGCCTGCACATAGGCAGCTTCGAAGGCAGCGCCGAACAGGTCGGGCAGTTCCGGCACTTCCTTCGGATCGAACAGCGACCAGGGACCGTCCTGCTCCACGCGCTGCATGAACAGGTCCGGAATCCAGTTGGCGATGTTGATGTGGTGCGTACGCCGGCCTTCGTCGCCGGTGTTGTCGCGCAGCTCGAGGTAGGCCTCGATGTCGGCATGCCAGGGTTCGAGGTACACACAGGCCGCACCCTTGCGCTTGCCGCCCTGATTCACGGCAGCCACCGAGGAATCCAGCGTCTTCAGCCAGGGAACGATGCCATTCGACAATCCATTGGTGGCGCGGATCAGCGAACCTTCCGAACGGACGCGGTGAAACGCCACGCCGATGCCGCCGGAAAACTTCGACAGCAGCGCGATGTCCTTGTAGCGGTCATAGATGGATTCGAGCGAATCCTGCGGCGAATCGAGCAGAAAGCAGCTTGAAAGCTGCTCATGGCGCGTCCCCGCATTGAACAGGGTGGGCGAGCTGGGCACATATTCCAGCGTCGACATCAGGCCATACAGATCCAGCGCCTCCTGCACGCTGGCCGACAGCGCCACCGCGATGCGCAGCCAGAAATGCTGCGGCGTCTCGATGACATGCCGCCGCGTCGGGTGCTTGAGCAGATAGCGGTCGTACAGTGTCCGCAGTCCGAAGTATTCGAACCGCTGCGTGCGCGCGGCATCGATGGCGGCATTGAGCTTGCGTGCATGGGCCTCCACGAAAGCCAGCGCGCGCTCATTGATCAGCCCCACATCGAAGCCGATGCGGATCGACTGCGAAAACGAGTAGATGCCCTGCCCCTGCACTTCCTTGTCGATGAAGCCGGCCAGCAGCCGCGCCGCTGCCTGCGAATATTCCGGCTCCTCGGCCATGAACGAGGCTGCGGTGCGGATCGACAGCTCATCGAGCTCGCGCGTGGTGGCGCCATCATAAAGGCCGGCGATGGTCTTCAGCGCTACGCGCATCGTGTCCACTTCGTTCAGCCCATCGCAGCAGCGGCTCACCGCGCGCACGATCTTGTTGACGTCGACGGGTTCGCGCTCGCCGCTGCGCTTGGTCACGGCCATCGACGTGCGCGCAGCCGGTGGCGGCGTCAGGCGGAAATCGGTTTGCGGGGAATACGGCTGCGGCGTGGCCGCGGTGGAATGTTCGGCATGCATGTTGTTCGGGCTCCCTGGACCAGGGCGCAAGCGGCGGCGACAAGCAGCCATGCGGGAACAAGGGCACCGCAAGCGGTGCAGTCATGCCGCAATGCCGCCTGCTCCTCCCACGAGAGCCCGACAGACTTGTCACCTCGCGGGTTTTCACCCCCAGGGCGGCTGCGGCAGGTCTTCGGACTCTCGGGCATTGGCCGGCATCTGCAATGCCGACCGGACCTACTGGACACACTTCCCACAGAACCCCATCGGCTCTGCAGTGTCTTCGTGCCGTTCGTTCCCGATCACCGCTGCGGGGCAGTTCCGGATTTCTTCCTTTGCAAGGAAGGCACCGGATTCCCTTTTAAGTCTGGCCCTACCCCCATGGATTGGGCCAGGCACCGCTGGCACATACAAGATATTGCGGTTGGCCGCCCAGCGTCAAGCGGCTGCCTTCGGTCAGCGCCGATCCTCGTAGTGGTAACCGACGCTGTAGACGGAGTGCACGAACTCCTCCCCCGGCACCACTTCGGCGATCTTGCGGCGCAGTTTCTTCACATGGCTGTCGACGGTGCGATCGGCCACGATGCGCTCGTCGCGATACATGGCGTCCATGAGCTGGTCTCGCGAGAAGATGCGGCCGGGCTGGCTGGCAAGCAAGCTCAGCAGCTTGAACTCGACCGCAGTCAGATCGAGCAGCTGCCCATCGAGCGTCGCACGCCAGGCCGAATCATCCAGCACCAGCCCGCCCGCCTTCGGGGCTGCGGACTGCGCGCGCAGCGTGCGCCGCAGGACGGTGGCCACGCGCGCCACCACCTCGCGCGGACTGAATGGCTTGCAGATGTAATCGTCGGCGCCGAGCTCGAGACCCAGCAGGCGGTCGATTTCATCGACGCGCGCCGTCAGCATGATGATGGCCGCTTCGGAAAACTTGCGCAGCTCCCGGCACAGCTCCAGGCCGCTGCGCCCCGGCAGCATCACATCGAGCAGGATCAGGTCGACCGGATTGCTGCGCACCCACGGCTCCACCTCATCGCCGCGCGCCAGGCGATGCGTCTGATACCCGTGCTGTTGCAGATAGTCGCGCAGTACATCGGCGATCTTGTCTTCGTCTTCAACGATCAGGATGATCGAGCAGGCTTCACTCATGTCAGGCGTTCCGACAACGGCAGCCAGATGCTCCAGCGCAGTCCGCCAAGTTCACTGTGCGCCGCCTGCATGCGGCCACCATGTGCTTCTACGATGGCCTTGACGATGGCGAGGCCAAGGCCGCTGCCACCGCTGGCGCGCGAGCGCGAATCATCGACTCGGAACAGCCGCTCGGTGAGCCGCTGCAGATCCTTGTCGCCCACGCCCGGCGGCGAGTCTTCCCAGTCGATGCGCGCATCGCGGCCATCGACCACGGTGCTGATGCGCAGGCGTGCCGGTGATTCGCTGTAGCGCAACGTGTTCTGCAACAGATTGCGGAACACCTGTGCCAGCCGGTCTGCATCGGCCTCGACGGTGATGCCCTGGGTCACCTGCAACTGCACTTCGAGCTTCCTGTCCACCATGGAGGCATAGCCGACCGACAGCGCATCGTTTATGATTTCCGCCAGGTCCGCGGGCTCCTTGCGGCAGGTGAGCGCACCGAGGTCCGACAGCGACAGCAGGCGCAGGTCTTCTACCAGCCGCGTCAGCTGCTGCACCTCCTGCGCCACCGAGGCCATGCTCGCCTGCGTGAGGGGGCGCACGCCGTCCTGCACTGCTTCGATTTCGGCACGCAGCGAGGTCAGCGGCGTGCGCAGTTCATGCGCAATGTCACCGATCCACTGCTGCCGTCCGCGCTGCGCCGCTTCCAGTGCATGGGCCAGGTGGTTGAAATCAACGGCCAGCCGCGCCAGCTCGTCGTCACCGTTGACTGGAATGCGGGCAGCGTAATCGCCCCGCGCCAGCGCAGTGGCGCCATGACCCAGTGCGCGCAGCCGGCGCGAGAGCCAGTGCGAAATCCACGCTGCGTTGAGCAGCACGGCGGCGAGCATGCCGAATGCGATGACGGTGAAGCGCTGCCGCTGCTGAGCGGCGGTGATGGATTCCAGCGATTGGACCAGGCGCAGTCGCGGTATGTATCCAAGATAGCCGACTGTCTTGTCGTCGACCCGGATGGGCAGCTTCACGGCCAGCTCCATGGTTGGAACGTCGCCGCCGGGATACGGAATCACGATGGTGCTGTCCGGATCGAACAGCATCACGCGCCAGTCGATGGTGATGGGTGGCGCTACATTGCTCGCATCGCGCTCATCAGTGCGCGGCCCCAACCGCGGCAGGTCGCGTCGTTCATCGCGCACGCGATCGCGCACGCCATCGCGCGGACCGTCGCGGTTGAACGGCAACCCGCGCGATCCCAGCACATCGCGCAGCAGCCCATACCAGCTCTCGCGATCGTTGGTCAGCCACTGCCAGCTGCCGTGCTGCCGGTAGCCGTCGGCCAGGCGGGAGATCATCGGAGTGAGGCGGGCCCGTTCCGACTGATTGACATAGTCAACCAATCCTTTGTCGAAGCTCCAGCTCCAGACCAGGTAAACGGCCATCACCAGAATCAGGTTGGCGCCGGCGATTGCCAGGAACAATTTGACGCCGAGATTGTCCAGACTACGGCGCAAGCGGCTGGATCCGGCCTTTCCCCGGGCGGAATCCACGCCGCTCATTTCTGCCTCTTCATGTCAGGCAGGCTACGGGGTGAAAGAGCAAACTTTGTGTACGGGGACATCCTCATTGCTTCCACACTCGCCGATCATCCTAGGTTCGTCCAGCGCGTGTCGCCCAGGCCGATCCATTTCAAGTGTCCAGTGACGGAATCTCGCATATGAACGACAGCAGCTCTTCGCCGGTCTCCAGCAATTCGCGCCGCGGCCTGCCGCGGCCGGTCGTGATCATCGCCGTTGCGGCGATTGTGGCCGCCGCCGGCTGGTACGGGGTACACAAATACCGCGCCCGCGCGGCAGCTGGTGGCGAATACATCTTTGCCACCGTACAGCGCGGCGACATCGAAGACCTGGTCACTGCCACCGGCACCTTGCAGCCGCGCGACTATGTGGATGTGGGCGCGCAGGTCTCGGGCCAGGTGAAGAAGATCCATGTTGTCGTCGGCGACGAGGTCAAGGAAGGTCAGCTGCTGGCAGAAATCGACGCCGAGCAATCGGCGGCCCGGGTCGAGGCCAATCGCTTCCAGCTCAGCTCCAACGAATCCACACTGGTCGACCGCAAGAACACGCTGGCCAAGGCCGAGCGTGACTACCAGCGTCAGCAGAACCTGATGAAGGAAGACGCGACCACCAGCGAGCAGGTGCAGAACGCAGAAACCACGCTCAATTCGGCGCGCGCGGCCATCACCACGCTGCAGGCGCAGATCAATCAGCAGCGCGCGAGCATGCGGGTCGAAGAGGCCAACCTCAAATACACGCGCATCATGGCGCCGATGTCCGGCACCGTGGTCAGCATTGCGGCCAAGCAGGGCCAGACGCTCAATACCAACCAGCAGGCCCCGACCATCATGCGCATCGCGGACCTGACCACGATGCTGGTGCAGACACAAGTGTCGGAAGCGGATGTATCCAAGGTTGCGAAGGGCATGCGCGCCTACTTCACTACACTTGGCAGCACGTCCCGGCGCTGGTACGGAACGCTGGCGCGCGTGGAACCCACGCCCACGGTGCAGAACAACGTGGTGCTCTACAACGCGCTGTTCGAGGTCAAGAACGAAGGCGGCGCGCTGCTGCCCTCGATGACCGCGCAGGTATTCTTCGTGCGCGCGGCCGCGGCAGGTGTGCTGATGGTGCCGATGGCAGCTCTGCAGCAGGGGCAGCAGATCCTGGCCGCGCAGCGCAAGGCGAAAGACGGCGACAAAGCCGCCACTGCAAAGACCGCGGATGGCAAGCCGGCAGGCGCTGTCGGGCCAGCGGCCGCAGCGGGGTCAGCTGCGGCTGCTGCCGCCGATGCGCCACCAGGTCCGGGCGCTGGTGGCGAAGGCTTCCGACGTCCAGGTGGCGGCATGGGCGGATTCAACAATGGCCAGCCTCCCACTCCGGAGCAGATGGAGCAGTTCCGGCGCATGCGCGAACAGCGCATGGCCCAGGGTGGCGGTCAGGGCGGCGGCCAGGGTGGCGGGGGTTTCGGTGGTTTTGGAGGCGGCCGCCCGGGTGGCGCGGCAGCCGGCGGCGCCCCGCGCCAGCGCAGCGGCACCGTCATGGTGAAAGCGGCGGATGGCAAGCTCGAAGCGCGCCCGGTGGTCATCGGCGTTACCAATCGCGTGCATGGCGAAGTGCTGTCCGGACTCAAGGAAGGCGAAGAAGTGGTCGCGGGCAAGCGTGAGGTCGAAGCCGCACCTGCCGCTGGCAACAATCAGCAAGGCAACCAGAATCGCCCGGGCAACTTCCCCGGCGGCGGTGGCTTCCCAGGCGGCGGCGGCTTCCCCGGCGGCGGCGGTGGCTTCCCGGGTGGTGGTGGCGGTCGTTGATGAGTGCCCAGGACACCGCCACCGCGCCAGTTCCGCTGATCGAACTGCGCTCTGTCACCAAGACCTATTTCAACGGTGACCTGTCGACCCAGGTGCTGCACGGCATCGATCTTACGATCTATGCCGGCGAGTTCCTGGCGATCATCGGCCAGTCGGGCTCCGGCAAGTCCACGCTGATGAATCTGCTGGGCTGCCTGGACCGGCCCACCAGCGGCCAGTACCTGTTCAAGGGGCGCGACGTGTCGGGCCTCGACCGCGACGAGCTTTCGGACCTGCGCCGCGAGGCCTTCGGCTTCGTATTCCAGAGCTACAACCTGATCGGCGGCAGCACCGCGGCGGAGAACGTCGAGGTGCCGGCCATGTATGCAGGCATCGAGCTGCACAAGCGGCACGAGCGTTCAAGAGAACTGCTGACGCGTCTCGGCCTCGCCGACCGCATTCACTTTCTACCCAAGCAGCTCTCCGGCGGCCAGCAGCAACGCGTGTCGATCGCTCGTGCACTGATGAATGGCGGCGAGATAATTCTTGCCGACGAGCCTACGGGCGCACTCGACAGCCGCAGCGGTGTCGAGGTGATGAAGCTGCTCGACGAACTGTCGGCACAGGGACACACGGTGATCCTGATCACTCACTCGCATGAAGTGGCCGAGCATGCACGGCGCGTGATCGAGATCCGCGACGGCCACATCGTCGCCGATCCGGGACCGGACATTCCCGAGCATGCGGAAGTGGAACATGTTACTGCCCGTCGCGGCACGATGACGCAGCTGGCAGAAGGCTTCGAATCCGCCAAGAATGCGCTGCGCTCGCTGCGTCACAACATCCTGCGTTCCTTCCTCACGCTGCTGGGCATCGTGATCGGTGTGGGCTCGGTGATCACCATGCTGGCCATCGGCGACGGCGCCAAGCAGCAGGTGCTCGACCGCATCAGCGCCATGGGTTCGAACCTGCTCACCGTGCGTCCGGGCATTGCCAACCAGCGTGGCTCCCAGAACAACACTTCGCTGGTGCTGGATGATGTCATCGCCATCGACACGGGCATCGACAACGTGGTCGCGGCCATTCCTTCGCAGGAGAGCAACGCCACGCTGCGCTTCGGCGAGCGCGATACCACCGCGCAGGTCATCGGCACCTCGTACAAATTCCCGCAGGCCCGGCAGTGGCAGGTGTCGCTCGGCACTTTCTTCTCGCAGGAAGACGAGCAGCAGCGGGAACCCGTGGCCGTGCTCGGCCGCACCACTGCCGACGACCTGTTCCCGGATGACGAGGATCCGCTGGGCCAATACGTGCTGATTGGCAACCAGAGCTTCCAGGTGATCGGCGTGATGGCCCGCAAGGGCGCCGCACCGAACGGCCAGGATCAGGACGAAGTGGTGCTGGTGCCCTACATGACCAGCCAGATCCGGTTGTCGGGCAATCGCTACCTGAGCCGCGCCACGGTGGCCGTCCAGGACGTGGACAGGATCAAGGACACCACGGCGAAGATCGAGTCGCTGCTGGCCGAACGCCACGGCACGGTGGACTTCCGCATCATGAATGCCGGGCAGTTCCTCGAGAACGAAGTGGCCAGCCGCGCCACCATGACCATCCTGCTGGGCTCGATCGCGGCCATCTCGCTGCTGGTGGGCGGCATCGGCGTGATGAACATCATGCTGGTGAGCGTCACCGAGCGCACCCGCGAGATCGGCATCCGCATGGCCACCGGCGCGCGCACGCGCAACATCCTGCAGCAGTTCCTGATCGAGGCTCTGGTGGTGTCATCGGTGGGTGGCGCGATCGGCGTGGTGCTGGGCCTCGTGGCCGCAGCCATCGTGAAATCCTTCGGCACGGCGGTGTCCTATTCCGTGTTTCCCGTAGTGCTGGCATTCGGCTCGGCATTCGCCACCGGTCTGATTTTCGGGTTCCTGCCGGCGCGCAAGGCTGCCTATCTCGACCCCGTCGTCGCACTGCAATCGGAGTGATGAAGTGATTTGCAAGGATACGAAGACAACGCGTGAGCGCCACAGACCCGCGGCTGTCGTGGTCCTCGGCGTGACAGCAGCCCTGCTCTGCGGCTGTGCTTCGCACTCCTATCGCATGGATCGGGTGGCTAATCCGGTCGCGCTGCCTGCGGCGTGGGAATCTCCCGCAATGCCCGCTTCGACTCCTGCGATCCAGGCTGACTGGTGGAGTAATTTCAGCTCGCCGGAACTGTCGAAACTGATCGCGGAAGCCATGCAGGGCAGCCCTACCCTGGCGATTGCCGAGGAACGCCTCAAGCAGGCAGAACGTGCGCTCAGCGTTTCTCGCGATGCGCTGCTGCCGGATCTGTCGGTGAATGCGGCCACGTCGAAGACGCGCAGCGGCGGCACTGGCGTTGCCACTGCCACGCGCGACTCCACAACGGTCAGCGGCCAGTTGCGCTACGACCTGGACATCTGGGGCGGCGCAGCCGCCAGCTATCGTGCCTCGAAGGCCACGCTTGCCGGCACGCGCTACGACCTCGACGCCGCGCGACTCACGCTGACCGCCAATGTCGCGGCCCAGTATTTCCAGCTGCTGTCGGTGCGTGCCCGCGTCGACATCGCGCGCGAAAACCTTGAAATCGCCGAGCGGCTGCTGCGCATCGTCGATGCCCGCTATCGCAATGGCGTGGTGCGCGCACTCGATCTGTCGCAGCAGACCACCGCTGTGCTGCAGCAGCGCGCCAACCTGATTCCGCTCGAGGCACAACAGCGCCAGATTGAAACCGCACTGGGCCTTCTGCTGGGTCGCGTGCCGCAGGGGTTCAGCGTCAATGCCGAACCGTTCATGCAGATCAGCGTGCCAGGCGTCACGCCCTGGGTGCCGGCGGATCTGCTGCTGCGCCGTCCGGATCTGGCCGCAGCGGAAACGGATCTGGCTGCTGCGCATGCCAACATCGCGGTGGCCCGCGCCAACCTGCTGCCCGGCGCGATCTCGCTGACCGCGGGCGAGGGCTACAGCAGCCCGGCGCTGTTCAGCCTTGCCAACGCCGCGCGCACCTTTTCACTTTCCGGCGTGCTGTCGATCGCGGAAAGCATCTTCGGCTTCCGTGCCCGCCAGGTGCAGGTGGCCAATGCCCGGTCGAATGAGTTCATCACGCTGACCAATTACGCCTCGTTGATCCGCGCTGCGCTCAAGGAGGTGGATGACAGCCTGGCCAATGTGCAGACCGACCTGCGCCGTGAGGAAAGCCAGCGCGCGGTGGTGGAGCAGGCACAGCGCGCACTGAATCTGGCCGAGACTGAATACCGTGAAGGCTCGGGCGCGCTGCAGGACAACCTCGATGCGCAGCGTTCGCTGTTCTCCGCGCAGGATCAGCTGTCGCAGATCCGCCTGTCGCGGCTGAACTCGGCACTCGACCTGTATGTGGCACTGGGTGGCGGCTGGACCGCGCCCGCGGTCAGATAGCCGGCCTTCCGGCCGCGCGGAACTGTTCCGGTAACCGTTCCCAACTGGGCGCGCCGCGTGGCGCGTCCTATGTTTCCCTGCGCATTCCAACAATGACCGGGGGATACATGATTTCTTGCCGCCTTTCGCCTGCTGCCTGCAGTTCCCTTGTGCTGCTGGCCACCTTGCCCGCCGCCGGCATGGCCGCTGAGACTGCCGACGCTTCGCTCACGGAAGTGATTGTCACGGCGAAGAGCCTTGAGGTCAGCACGCCGCTGGAACTGTCCCGTTACGGCAACGATGTGGAATTCGTGTCGGGCGAAAAGATCCGCAACCAGGGCTTCGTGGACACCGCCCAGGCGCTGGAGATGCTGGTGCCCGGCGTCTATGTAGCCTCCCAGGCAGGTGCCTTCAGCTACCTGAATCTGTCGCTGCAGGGCTCGCGCACCAGCGATGTGCTGTGGACCGTGGATGGTGTGCGCATCAACAACCGGCTGTACGGTGGCACCAGCCCCGCCGACACGCTTCCGGCCAGCATGATCGAGCGCATGGAAGTGCTGAAGGGCGGCCAGGGCCTGCTGTATGGCACGCAGGCCCTGGCCGGTGTCATCAACATCGTGACCCGAGCATTTACCGACCTGCCCAATGGCGCGGTCAGTGTCGGCGGCGACAGCCGCGATGGCCTGCACATGGACGGCTATGCGCGCGGCGCGCTGGGCGCGCATCACGTAGTGGCATGGGCCTCGAAGGACAAGACCGAGGGCTACAGCCTGTTCGATGTCTACCAGCCCAATGCCACCACCCGCGACCGTCAGTACAACGTGGACAGCTATGGCCTGAAATACGGCTTCGACTTCACCGACGACCTGCGCCTGACGCTGCAGGGTGTGCACAGCGAAGCCTCGCTGGACTATCCGGGTGTGGCCGAAACCAATGTGAACAACCGCAGTGAGGATGTGCTCAGCGGTCGCCTCGACTTCACGCTCAGCGAGCGCGTGAAGCTGTTCGTGAAGGGTTATCTGCACGACTGGGGCACCCACTACTACCCCGCCACCGCGCCGGAAGACAGCCTGTTCTGGGGATACAAGGATTTTGGTATCAGCGCCGCGATGCAGCTGAATCTGTCGACCGGCCTGGAATACAACGTGGGCTATGATTTCCAGAACTTCCGCGGTCGCGATGAAGTGCTGATCATCGATGGCCTCACCGAGAAAGTGCACGCGTTCTACGGCCAGGTGCGTACCACCGACGATCTGTCAAAGCGGGCGCATTTCGCAGCCGGCCTGCGCTACAACGACAGTCGCGGCAGCAGCGCCACGGTGTGGAACACCTCCGGCATCTTCAACATCAGCGATGCGCTGTACATCGAAGGCACGATCGGCAGTTCGTTCCTGCTGCCGGATGCCGAGCAGCTCTATGCCCACGACCCGGACGAAGATGCGCGCGGCAACCCGGACCTCAAGCCGGAGAAAAGCTTCAACATCAATCTGGCCATCGGTGGCAAGCTCAGCGCCGGTGAACGGCCGTTGCGCTGGCAGATTACCGGCTGGAAGCGCAGCGTGAAAAACCTGATCATCGATGACGACTCGAATCCGCCCGAGGGCTACTACGCCATTTTCATGAACACCGATGGCAAGGCGAAATTCTCCGGGGGCGAGTTGCTGCTGCGGGGCTCGTTCACCGATGCGCTCGCCTTTGAGACCAGCTACATGAACAGCCGTGAGCGCGGCGCGGCGGGCAATGCGTTGCCGGACCGTCCACGCAGCAGCGCCAAGGCCGGCCTGACCTTTGAGCCTTCGGGCCAGCCTTTCGGCGCCAGCGTCTGGCTCAAATATGCCGGCACGGCGCATTCGGTGGCCTTGCAGGGTTTTGGCGTGCAGAGCTACGGCGATGTGGTGACGGCGAACCTGGGTGCGCAGTGGTACCCGGATGTCTCACGCCACCATCGCATCAGCCTGCGCGTGGAGAACTTGTTCAATGCGGATTACGCCACCCGCGTGCGCTCGGCAGCCCTGGCCGGCTCCACCACTGGCCCGCGTTTCCTGTATCGGAACCTGGGCGCGCCGCGCACGGCCTTCCTGAACTACAGTTACAGGCTGTAGCGACTGATGGTGCGCACGGTGCTGTGCGTCCACCGCTACCTCGCGGTAGCGGTGGGCCTGCTGATGGCATTGTGGTGCCTGTCCGGCTTCGTGATGCTGTATCAGGAGTTTCCGGACTTCACGCAGGAAGAGCGGTTGCAGGCACTGGCACCGCTGGACCTGCAGGCTTGCTGCATTACGCAGCTCCTGCCGGCGGATAGCGTTGCCACTGACGGCTTCCGCGTGGAAATGCTGCGCGGCAGGCCGGTGCTGCGGCAGGCCGGCGTGGCGCCCTTTGATCTGCGCGACGGCACGCCACTGCGCGACCTGACGCAGGCTGCCATGCTGGATGTCGTGCGTGACTATGCACAACGCCTGCAGCTGCGCGCCACGCCCAGATGGCTTGGCGAAGTGGATGACGATCAGTGGACCGTCGCCACGGCACGACTCAACCGGCCTGCGCATCGCTTCGCGCTGCATGATGCGGCCGGCACCGAGCTGTACGTGAACGGGGCGACCGGCGAGATCTTCCAGCAGACCACGCGGCGCGAACGGTTCCTGTCGTGGTTCGGCGCGATCCCGCATTGGCTGTATCCGACTGTCCTGCGGCGCAACGGGCCACTGTGGTCGCAGATCGTCATCTGGACTGCCGTCATCGGCACCTTCCTAACCCTCACCGGCCTGTATGTCGGCATCTCGCGCCTGCAGCGACGCAGCAGCGATGGCAAGCTCGCCTCGCCCTTCAAGGGCTGGTGGTACTGGCATCACATCGCCGGCCTGAGCTTCGGCCTGCTCGCGCTGACGTGGGTGTTCAGTGGCCTGCTGACCATGAACCCCTGGGGGATGCTGCTGGGCGGCGAGATCGGGGCGCAACTGCGGCCACAGATCACCGGCGCAGCCTCCACCGGCGAACTGCGCGCACTCCTGCGCGAGCTGCCGGGCAGGCTTGCCGGCGGCGAATTCACGCAGCTGCGGGCACAGCCATTCGCGGGGCATCTGTATGTGATCGCGCGGCGCCCCGATGGCAGCAGCCTGCGGCTGAACGCATCCGCCGGGCCTGCGCCATTGACCCGGGAAGAAGTCTCTGCGGTCATGAACAAGCTCGTTCCCGGCGTGAGTGCATTGTCACTGATGACGGCGGGCGATGCCTATTACTACGCGCACAAGTCGCAGGTGGAACTGCCGGTGTACCGCGCCATCCTGGCTGACGCACAGGCCACGCGCGTCTACATCAGCCCCACCACCGGCTCGTTCCGGGCAATTGATCGCGACGCCCGGCAGGCACGCTGGTTCCAGCGCGGTCTGCATGGGCTGGATTTCGGCGGCCTGCGCCGCCGGCCGTTGTGGGACGTGGTGATCCTCGTGCTGCTGGCCGGCGTCACCGGCGTGTGCATCACGGGCAGCTGGATGGCCATCCAGCGGGTGCGCAAGGACTTCAGCCGAAGTTGATCTTCGCTTCCAGGTTCGAACGCGAATCCGCGTTGGTCAGCGCATCCTCCATCGAGATGCGACCCGCCTTGTAGAGCGTGACGAGCGAATGATCGAAGCTCTGGATGCCCTTTTCACCGCTGTTGCGGATGGCTTCCTTGATGTTGCTGACATCGCCCTTGCGGATCAGCTCGGAGATATGCGGCGTGTTCAGCATGATCTCGACGGCGGCGACGCGCTTGCCGTCCACGCCCGGCACCAGCCGCTGCGCCAGGATGGCGCGCAGATACTGCGACAGGTCGAGCAGCACCTGCGGATGCTGATTGTGGTCGAACATGTTGATGGTGCGGTCGAGCGTCTCGGCACAGTTGTTGGCATGCAAGGTTGCAAGCACCAGATGCCCGGTGCCAGCCAGCGCGATCGCGGCTTCCATGCTCTCCCGGTCGCGCACTTCACCGATGAGGATGACATCCGGCGCGGCGCGCATCACGCCACGCAGCGCGCGCGCATAACTCTTGGTGTCGAGCCCGACCTCGCGCTGGTTGACGATGGATCGCTTGTTGGAATGCAGGAACTCGATGGGATCTTCGATCGTGACGATATGGTCGGCGAAATGCTCGTTGCGGTAGTTGAGCATGGCGGCAAGCGTGGTGGACTTGCCCGAGCCGGTGGCGCCAACCATCAGGATCAGGCCGCGCTTGAGCTTGGCCAGATCCGTCAGCAGCTCCGGCATGCCCAGGGCGTCGAGCCGTGGCATGTCGGCGGTGATGTAGCGCATGACCATCGCGGGGAACCCGCGCTGGTAGAAAATGGCGACGCGGAACCGGCCCAGGCCAGGTTCGGAAATGGCGAAGTCGATCTCCAGTTCGCGCTGGAAATATTCGATCTGCTCCGGCGACATCAACCCGAAAGCCGCGGCGCGCACCGCATCGGGCGTGAGCACCTGCTTGTTGATCGAATGGATCTGCCCCTCGATCTTGATCTTGATCGGCGCATTGGACGTGAAGAACAGGTCGGAGGCCTTGCGCTCGACCATCAGCTTGAACAGTGGCCGGGTCTTCAGGCCAGTGGTTGTGGCACTGATCTTGAAATCGTCTTCGTT
>JANPGU010000304.1:0-3640 GCA_031424095.1 Gammaproteobacteria bacterium | reverse complement strand
GATGCGCGCGCTGATCGCGACCCATGCCATCGACTGCGATTATGTGGGCGGCCAGATGCATGTGGCCATCAAGCCGCGGCAGCTGGCAGAGCTGGCGCGATGGCAGGAAGAACTGCATCGCACCTACGACTACCGCAGCGTGCAGCTGCTGGATCGCGCCGCCACGCGCAGGCTGGTTGCGAGCGAACGCTACCTCGGCGGCCTGCTGGATTCGAACAGCGGACATCTGCAGCCACTCAAGTACGTGCGCGGACTGGCTGCGGCGGCTGAAGCGCAAGGCTGCGTGGTGCATGAAGGCAGCCGCGTGCTGCGCTACGCGCGACGCGACAGCGCATTGCGCCTGATCACGTCCGGCGGCGAGCTGCGCTGCCGCCAGATCGTGTTTGCCGGCAATGCCTGGCTCGCCGGCACCGTGCCTGAACTGGCCCGGCGCATCATGCCGGTGGGCACTTACATCGTCGCGACCGAGCCGCTCGGGGAAGACACGGCCCGCGCGCTGCTGCCGCAGAACACTGCCGTCACCGACATCAACTGGGTGCTGGATTATTTCAGGCTCAGCCGCGATTACCGGCTGCTGTTTGGTGGACGCGTGAGCTATTCCGGGCTCGATCCCTTCAACACGGCGCATGCCACGCAGCAGCGCATGCTGGCCGTATTCCCGCAGCTGCAGGATGCTCGAATCGAGCATGCCTGGGGCGGGTATGTCGACATCACCCTGAACCGTGCACCGGATTTCGGTCGCGTGGAACCGGATGTGTATTACCTGCAGGGCTTTTCCGGCCATGGCATTGCGCTGACTGGCCTTGCCGGCAAGCTGGTGGCGGAGGCCGTAGCAGGCAGTGCCGAACGCTTCGATGTCTTCACACGCATCCCACACCGCGAGTTCCCGGGCGGCGTACTGCTGCGCCGGCCGGCATTGGTGCTGGCAATGCTCTATTACCGGCTGCGCGACCTGCTGCCCTAGCGCAGCCCGAATCGGCCTTGCAGGGCAAACAGTGCCAAGAGCGCGCCCGCCGCAACCACGGCGCCATACGCGAACATTCCCTGCGCACCGATGCCGTCCCACAACAATCCGGCAACGACACTGGCCAGCAGCAATGCCAGGCCGGTCAGCAGATTGAACATGCCGAAGGCCGTGCCACGCAGATCCGCTGGCGCGGTGTCGGCAATCCAGGCCGCGAACAGACCTTGCGTGCAGGCCATGTGCAGTCCCCACAGTGCCACGCCGGCGGTCACACCCCACAGACCCGGCATGGCGGCCAGCACCAGATCGGCGGCGACCAGGAAGAAGATGCCCAGCATCAGCACGCGCTGGCGGCCATGCCGATCGCTGGCCACACCGGCAGGATATGCCGCAGCGGAATAGACAACATTCATCACCACCAGCACCAGTGGCACCAGCGCAATGGGCAGACCGACCGCCTGTGCACGCAGCACCAGGAATGCCTCGCTGAAGCGCGCCAGCGTGAAGACCGTTGCGACCGCGATCACCAGCCAGCATTGCAGACCAAGCCGCGCAAGTTCGCTTCGCCGCAGCGGCATGCGACCGCGATTGACGGCCGCGCGCGCCGGTTCATGGACGGCAAAAACAATCACCGCCAGCGACAGGAATGCCGGCACGACCGCCACCCAGAACACCGTGTGGAAATGATTCGCTGTCAGCCACATCAATCCGATAGCCAGCAGCGGTCCGATGAAGGCGCCGGCCGTGTCCAGCGACTGCCGCAATCCGAAACTGGCGCCGCGCAACTGCGCAGGTGCCAGGTCGGCCAGCAAGGCATCGCGCGGCGCACCGCGAATCCCCTTGCCAACGCGGTCGATGAAACGCGCGGCAACCAGCCAGCCTATGGATGACGCCAGCGGAAATATCGGCTTGGTGATTGCGGCCAGACCGTAGCCGAGAGCCGCCAGCAATTTGCGCTTTCCCAGCCAGTCGGACAGCGCGCCCGAAAACACCTTGGTGACCGAAGCCGTGGCCTCGGCGATGCCCTCGATGGCACCCACTGTCGTTGCCGAAGCGCCGAGCACGGTTACCAGATAGACCGGCAGCAGCGCGTGGATCATCTCGGAGGAGATATCCATCAGCATCGACACGAAGCCCAACGCCCAGACACCCGCGGGTATGGCGCGCAGCGTGTCGCGACTGAAGTTGCCGGGCATGGGGTTCAACGGGAACAACGGTTCATCACTGCTCGATTGTATGTCGCAGCCGGTCGGCGGCAACGGTCCGGCAAACAATGCGTGAGCCTGCGATTGGGTTTGAGATCGGCGGCGGCGGACCGCAAACTGTCCCGCATGTCGTTACACAAACATCGCTCGCGCATCGTCACCGACGGTCCGGGCCGAGCCTCGCATCGCGCCTTCCTGCGCGCCACCGGCCTGGACGACCAGGATCTGGCCAAATCCTTCGTCGGCATCGTCACCACCGCCGGCGAGAACACGCCCTGCTCGATGTCGCTGCAGCCACAGGCCGACCAGACGCGCCTGGGCGTGGCCGCGGGCGGCGGCGTGCCGGTACAGTTCACCACCATCTCGGTATCCGACGGCACCTCGATGAATCATGCGGGCATGCGCATGAGCCTGCTGTCGCGCGAGGTCATCGCCGACAGCGTGGAACTGGTGGTGCGCGGCCATGGCTATGACGCGCTGGTGGGATTCGGCGGCTGCGACAAGACCCTGCCCGGACTGATGATGGCCATGGTGCGCCTGAACGTGCCGGCAGTGTTCCTGTTCGGCGGCGCGATGCTGCCGGGCCGCAGGCCCGGTGGCGATGCGACCATACTCGATGTCATCGAGGCCGTCGGCAGCGTGCAGTCCGGCGCCATGTCGGCGGCCACGCTCGACGCGCTGGAACGCTCCTGCACACCAACCATCGGCGCCTGCGCCGGGCAGTTCACGGCCAACACCATGGCCATGGTGGGCGAGGCGCTGGGTCTGTCGCCGCTGGGCTCGGCGATGATTCCCGCTGTCTACAGTGAGCGGCTGGCCGTCGCGCGCCGCGCCGGCACCACCGTCATGCGGCTCATCGCCAGCGGCGGTCCGCTGCCGCGCGAGCTGGTGACGCGCAAGAGCCTGGAAAACGCCTGTGCGGCAGTGGCTGCGACGGGCGGCTCCACCAACGCCGCGCTGCATATCCCCGCGATTGCCCACGAGGCCGGCATCCGCTTCGACATGCAGGACGTGGCCCGCGTGTTCGAACGCACGCCACTGATCGCCAGTCTTGCGCCGGGCGGCCGCTATCTGGCGCGCGACCTGCATCATGCCGGCGGCGTGCCCGTGGTGCTGGCCGCACTGCTCCGGGGTGGCTTCCTGCACGGCGATACATTGACGCTGGATGGCAGCGACCTGGCCACGGCATTGCGCACCGCCGCTGCGCCCGACAACGCCGTCGTATTCAGCGTAGCGAACGCACTGGGCAGCACCGGCGGGGTCTGCGTGCTGCGCGGCAACCTCGCGCCCGATGGCGCGCTGCTCAAGACCGCCGGCCTCAAGTCGTTGCAGTTCACGGGCCCGGCCCGCGTGTTCGATTCCGAGGAAGCCTGCATGCAGGCCGTCGAAGCACGTGCCTATCGTGCGGGCGATGTGCTGGTGGTGCGCAACGAAGGTCCAAAGGGCGGCCCGGGCATGCGCGAGATGCTCA
>JANPGU010000303.1:0-13537 GCA_031424095.1 Gammaproteobacteria bacterium | reverse complement strand
GCTACCGGACTTTCCGCTGCCGACCTCGTGGTTTCGCGCGCACGTGACGCAGAATAGAGCCAAACTCGCGCGCATCGAAAAACTGCTCGACTGGTTGAAGAAGTCCCTGGAAAGGTCATTGCCGCAGGTGCGCCATCCATGAAATTGAAACGCCGCGTCATCTGGTGGACCAGCATCGGCGCACTGGTGTGCCTGATCGGCACGCTGATCGCCCTCAATCTGGTCACGCCCGAGAAGAAGCTGTCGGCCCTGCCCGTCCATCGCTACGCCATCGAGAGCGACGATTACCGGCGCGAGATGTCGGTATTGCTCGGGCCGACGGTGCTGCCCGGAAACGCCGTGCAGGTGCTGGAAAACGGCGATGGCATATTCCCGGCAATGCTGCAGGCGATCGCCGAAGCGCAGCACTCCGTCAACTTCGAGACCTACATCTACTGGTCCGGGGCAATCGGGGAGCGCTTTACGGCCGCGCTGATCGAACGTGCGCAGTCGGGCGTGCCCGTGCATGTCACCATCGACTGGGCGGGAAGCGTCAAGATGGACAAGGCCCTGCTTACCCGCATGACTGACGCGGGCGTGCTGGTGCAGCGCTATCGGCCGCTCAAGTGGTACAACGTGGCGCGCCTGAACAACCGTACCCATCGCAAGCTGTTGATCACGGACGGGCGGATCGCATTCACGGGCGGCGTGGGCATCGCGGATCAATGGCAGGGCAACGCGCAGGATCCCGATCACTGGCGCGATCTGCATTTCCGGGTCGAGGGCCCCGTTGCCGCGCAGTTCCAGGCCGCCTTCAATGACAACTGGGTGAAGATGACGGGGCGGATCCTGAACGGCACGCCCTATTTCGATGCGCCGCAGCCGGCGGGTGACGTGCGTGCGCAGTTGTTCATCGCATCCCCTGCAGGCGGCAGCCAGAGCATGCAGCTGATGTATCTGGTGACGATTGCAGCCGCTGTGCGCTCGATCGACATCGCAGCGGCATATTTCGTACCGGACCCGCTGTTGCTCGACGCCCTGATCAAGGCGCGGGAGCGCGGCGTGCAGATCAGGTTGCTGCTGCCGGGGCCACATATCGATTCGCAGGCTGTGGCTCTGGCCTCGAAGCAGGACTGGGGCAAGCTGCTGGATGCAGGGGTGAAGGTCTTCCAGTACCAGCCCACGATGCTGCACACGAAGCTGCTGATCGCGGATGGCTATCTGGTTTCGGTGGGATCAACCAACCTCGACCTGCGCTCGCTGCGGCTCAACGACGAAGCCAACCTGAATATCTACGACCACGATTTTGGCGCGCAGATGACTACCCTCTTCGAAGCCGATCTTGGCAAGGCGACGCCCTATACAGCGGCGATGTGGAAAGCCCGGCCATGGACCCAGAAGCTTGCTGAAATGGTGCTGGTGCCCATCAAGTCGCAACTCTAGGACCGTGTAGACTTCTGCGGCCAATGAACAAGATCGAACCACTGATTCTCGTACCCGGCCTGATGTGTGACGACGCAGTCTGGAAGCAGCAGATTGACGCATTGCGCGCAGACCGCGACCTGCAGGTGGCCGACCACGGGTTGAGCGACTCGCTGGGTGCAATGGCAGAACGCATACTCGAGCGCGCACCGCCGCGCTTCGCGCTGGCCGGACACTCCATGGGTGGTCGCGTGGCGCTCGAAGTGGTGGCGCGCGCGCCGGAACGCGTAACGCGCCTGGCCCTGCTCGACACGGGCTATGAGGCGCTTGCGCCGGCGGAAGCCGGCGAGCGCGAGCGGGCTGGTCGTTATCGCCTGCTGGCTATCGCCAAACGTGATGGCATGCTCGTCATGGCCAAAGACTGGGCGCGGGGCATGGTGCATCCGGCGCGACTCACCGATGCGACGCTGATGGAAAGCATTTACGCGATGATCGCGCGCGCGACCGTGGCCCATTTCGAAGCGCAGATCCGCGCATTGCTGGCGCGACCGGATCGCACTGCGGTGCTGGGTGAACTGCGCGTGCCGACAATGGTGCTCTGTGGGCATGACGACAGCTGGGCGCCGCTGGCTCGCCATCAGGAGATGGCGCGACGCATTCCGGGAAGTCAGCTGGTGGATGTGCCCGAAGCCGGACACATGAGCACCATGGAGAGACCTGAAGCCATCACGAGCGCCCTGCTCGCCTGGCTTGAGGCATGAGCGAAATCGCCGTCGCTTGACAGGCGGGCGACATCCGTTACGGGACGGCGTTCTGCCCGACCTGCGAAGTCTGCGGGCCCTGCTTTGCAGCCATCAACTTGCGAATGAGTTCCGCAGTCGCCGGACGCACCGTGGTGGCATTCTGCCGACCGAACCCCCCCGCCTTGCCCAGCGCGGAATCCAGCGGCAGCATGCCGGCGTTGTCCTTGGCGAACAGGTCCGCGCCATTGTCGGCGAGGAACTTGATCACATCGTTCCAGCCCCAGATCGCGGCGCCATGCAGCGCGGTGCGGCCATTGGTCACATCCTTGGAATTGATATCCGCCTTGTAGGCCAGCAGCAGCTTCAGCGTTTCGATGGCCTCCGGCTGCGTCTTGTCGATGCCGCGCGAATCGATATCGTTGGAACCCAGGCCCGCCGCGGCGTGCACCGGTGTGAAGCCGCGATTGGTGGCGAGGTTCGGGTTCGCGCCATGTTCCAGCAGGATCTTCACCAGCGGCACGTCGCCGGCCTTCGCAGCACGAATGAGCGCGGTGGTGCCGAAGGTCAGCATTGTGTCGAGACCGCGGTCGTTGCCCACGGCACGGTATGGCGGCAGCAGCTTGAGCTGGATATCCGGATCGGCACCGCGATCGAGCAGCAGCTTCGCGATCTCGATGGGCCTGGTCTTGTCCAGCGACAACTGGTCAGCACGTCCGCCCTTGGGCAGCGTGCTCACATCGGCCAGCGCATAGAGATGCGACCGGCCCCACCAGTCCCAGCGGTTCACTTCCGCACCGCCTTCGATGATCACCTTGGCCGCATCGAAATTCAGCGACAGCAACGCATACTGCAGCGCTGTCGTATTTTCCGGATCGGCAGCGCTGGGGTTCGCTCTGCCGTCGATCAGGTATTTCGCGCACAGCGCGCATCCCTGGCGCGCGGCGTACATCAGGGCGTTCATATTGCCGACCGGACGCTGCTGCGCACGTGGCTCGGCCGACACCTGCCGCTGTCCAAGATTCGACTTCGAGCGAATCTCCGGATCGGCCTTGGCCTTCAACAGCACGCGCACCATCTCGGGCTGACCCTGCGCGGCAGCCAGGATCAATGCCGTCTGGCCGCGTGAAGACTCCGCCGCATTGACGTTGGCATGGGCCTTGATCAGCGCCTGCGCCGCTTCCACATCAGGCGTGCGGGCGACGATCATCAGCGCCGTCATGCCGCCCTCGTTGGCGACGTTGGGATCGGCCCTTGCCTTCAGCAGCTTCTTGATGATTCCCGTGTTGCCTTGCAGCGCAGCCTCGTAAAGCGGCGTCGAACCGAAACGGTTGCGCGCATTGACGTTGGCGTGCGCACGGATCAGCGCATCGACCTTGGCCACATCGCCATCGTGGGCGGCCCAGTGCAGCGGCGTCGTCCCATCCGGATCGGCCGCGGGAGCGGCATCTGCTGCGAACGCCGGCGCGACAGCGTTCAGGCAAACAAGCAGGAACAGCGCAGCCGAGGTGCGGACAGCAGGCCAATTGCGCGAATCAGAAAGCACCTTTACACCTCGCCCATCACCGCGCTGCTGTCGCCGACCTTTTCCACCGGCGTGCCGGAGCGGTCGAGCACGGTCAGCAGCAGGTTCGCCAGCGGTGTCTTGTCGGGGTATCGCAGGTGCTGGCCGCCCTTCACCTTGCCGCAGGCGCCACCGATCAGTGTTACAGGGAGCGGGAACTGGTTGTGCCGATCGCTGTTGCTCATGTTCGAGCCATACATCATCAGCATGTGGTCGAACATGCTGCCGTCGCCGTCCGGCATTTCCTGCATCTTTTTCAGGAAGCGGGCCAGATGCTCGGAGTGATAGGTCTGGAGCTTGATCAACTTCTGGATTTTCAGCGGGTCGTTGGCGTGATGCGACAGCGGATGGAAGGCGTCCGGAATCTGGATCTGGTTGTAGGTCTGTCCGCTGACTTCTGCCGCCATCATGAAATTCACGATGCGGGTAAGATTGGCCTGGTATGCAATGCCCATGATGTCGAACATCAGCTTGAGCTGGTCATCCCAGGACATGGTCGCCGGCGGCACGCCGGGCAGCGTCACCTTCGAAAGATCGGACTTCGCGCCCATCTCCACGCGACGTTCGATCTCGCGCACGGTTTCCAGATAGTCATCCAGTTCCGCGCGATCGCGCGCGCCGAGCTGATTCTTCAATGCGGCGGCATCGGTTGCGACCAGATCCAGCATGCTGCTGTATTGCCCGGCGAGGACGGCGCGTTCGTCGGCCGAATCGCCACGACCGAACAGCCGCTGGAACAACTTGCGCGGATTGCTTTCCATCGGCAGTGGCGTGGTCGGCGTGCGGAAGGAAATGGTCGAGGAATTGCTGCAGCCGTACATGCGGTCGCAGGCGCCGGCCGAACCGCCGCCTTCCATGCCGACTTCCAGTGAAGGCAGTGGCGTGTCCTGACCGAGCTTCGCGGCTGCCATCTGGTCGATGGAGATGCCGCCGAAGCGCTCGGGCGTCTGGCGCGGATGTACACAGGTCAGCCAGGTGCCTGGCACAACGGCATGCACTGTGGCGCTCATGCCCGGGCGGTTTTCCAGACCGCTGACGATGGTCAGCTTGTTCTTGAACGGCTCCAGCGGCTTGAGGATTGGCGAGAGCTGGAAGTCCTTGCCTTCGGCGGTGGGCGTCCAGCTATCCATGATTGCGCCATGCGGAAAATACACGAACGCCAGGCGCGGCTTGGCGGCCGCAGCGGTCTGCGCCAGCGCGGTACTGGCGGGAATCATCGCATCAAGCAGGGGCAGTGCCATGCTGGCGCCAACGCCCCTGAGCACGGTGCGGCGGAACAGATGCTTCTTGGTGATGAACATGGCTGGCCTCGTAATCCTTAAGCGTTCAAAGCGCGGGCGAACTGGGGGTCGCGGAATTCTGCGCGGTTTTCGACGCATCCTTGCCTTCGGCGGGAATCGCCGCCGGCACCTGTCGCATCTGGAAGGCATCGCTGTTCACGACACCGAGCAGGATCGCCTCGAAGCGGTAATTGTCCTTCGCCGCATTGCGCACGATGGCGCGCACGGTCGGCATGTCGTGGTATTCCACGGTGCGACCCAGCGCGAAGATCAGCAGCTTCTCGGTGAAGGTCTGCACAAACTGATCCGGGCGAGCGATGAGCGCCGCGCGCAGGTCGCTTGGCCCTTTCACCGGCTGCCCCGTGGCCAGTTTGTCGCCGGCCTCGATCTTCGACAGCGACGCGCGATCCACCTCGCGCCACTTGCCCACTGCGTCGAAGTTCTCCAGCGCAAAGCCCAGCGGATCCATGATGCCGTGGCAGGCCTTGCACGAAGGCTGCGCGCGATGCGCCTCGAGGCGCTCGCGGACTGCCAGCGGACGGCCAATCGTGTTCTTGCCTTCCTTCAGCGCCTCGACACCAGGTGGCGGCGGCGTCGGCGGCGTGCCGATCAGGTTTTCGAGAATCCACGATCCGCGCACCACGGGTGAGGTGCGATCGCCATAGGACGTGGCCATCAGCACATTGGCCTTGCCGAGCAATCCATAACGGTTCGGATCTTTCCACACGATGCGACGGAACTCGTTGCCGCGCACATCGGTGAGCCCGTAGTGCAGTGCCAGCCGCTCGTTCACGAACGTGTAGTTCGCCGTGAGCAGATTCACCACGCTCTGGTCACTGCGCAGGACGCTGTCGATGAACAGCTCCACTTCCTTCTTCATCGCGGTGCGCAGACTCGTGTCAAATTCAGGGAAGGCGCCCTGATCGGGCATGATCTCGTCGGCCTTGTCGATCACCAGCCACTGGAAGGCGAAGTTGGTGACCAGCGACTTGCTGCGCGGATCGGCGAGCATGCGCTTCACCTGGGCCTGCAACACCTGCGGCTCATGCAACGTCCTGGACTCACCCAGCTGCAACAGCTCGTCATCGGGGCCCCGGCTCCACAGGAAGAACGCGAGCCGCGAGGCAAGATCCAGATCGCCAATGCGATACGACTGGCCGGCCTTGAGATCCGCCGGCATCTGCTCGGCGCGATACAGGAACTTCGGGCTGGCGAGGATCGCCATGATCCCCTGCTGGATACCGGTGTCGAAAGTGCCGGTCTTGCGACCGGCGTCGTAGAAGCGCATTGACGCGGCGAGATCTTCATCGGTCACCGGGCGACGGAAAGCCTCGCGCGCTATCCTGCCGAAGATGCGCCTTGCGCAAGCCGATTCATCCGCCGCGCTGGCGGGCTTGCAGATGAAGATCTTCAGCCGGCTCGGCGTATCCGGCAGACCGCTCGCGCTGGCGCTGGCCGGTGCAATGATCTCCAGCGCCGTGCCAGGCGCTCTGAAGCCACCGCCGGCCGGGCTGAGTGCACGCAACTGGTCATCACTCTCGGTGAATGAATTCGCCGGCGAAGCCAGCACCACCTTGTGCGCGCCGGCCTTCACATTGATCTTGATGCCACGGCCGCTGCGCGCATCTGCAGGGACACGCTCGCTGTCCCACACTGGCACGCCATCGATCAACAGCACGTTCGCGGCCGAATCCGCTGTCGCACCGCCGTAGCCGGTGGCCGCACTGAAGCCGCCACGCACAGCGGGAGCCCCGATGTTGAAGGTGTATTCACCGTCCACCGGGAAGATATGCGTTGCGACCACACCGCCGCGCGTACCGAGCGGCATGCCCGGCACATACATGCGCGCGTCTTCCGGACCAGGACGATAGGTTGTGCCATTGCGCGCGGTCTTCGGATCACCGACGGCCATCACGCTGACTTCACGGGCAGCCCACAGGTACTGATCGAGAAACGATGGCGACACCTTCAGGATGTTGGCCACATTGTCGAAGCCTTCGTTGCGCACATCCTTGGGCAACAGCGCACTGGCGTCGAATTTCACGCCGAGGATGCCACCTACCGCGCGCTCGTACTCCGTGCGGTTCAGCCGATGCAGCGAAATGAAACCGGGTGCCGGATGTTCCGCAGCATGTTCATCGAGGCGTGTCTCGAAGAACGACACCAGCTGGTCCACGTTTGCCTGGCTCGGCTGTTCCTTGGTCGGCGGTGGCATCATGCGGCCGCGCAGCTTGCGCACTACCTGCTCCCAGACCTTGGCATCAGCCGGGATCTCTTGCAGATCCATGGTGTCGAGCGCGAGGCTGCCAGCCCAGTCGGTGGAGTTGTGGCAGTCCTGGCAATAGGTTTCGAGCAGCGCGGCGGTCTTCGCGTCAGCGGGCGGCGCTGCGACTGGCGCCGCAGCCTGCAGACCCGGCGCGAAGGCGGCGGCAAGGAACGCGGCTGACAGGAATTTTTTCATCATGTGCATGTTCATGGGGGACTTCAGATGATCTTGCCGAGTTCGCGCGCATGCGCCCACAGGCCGAGGTAGGCGTTCTGCACGAACAGCGTAGGGTCGCCCCAGCGCGAGTCGAAGTCCTTGGTGATCTTCGCCTGCAGCATGTCGTCGCCGTTCATGCCGGACTGGATGCTCTTCACGAAGATCGGCCGCATCGCGGCCAGCATGTCGGAATGCGCCTGCAGATCGGCCTTTGTCTGCACGGAGCCACTGCCCGGCACGATGCGCGTCTGGTCATTGCATAGCGCCAGCAGCTTGCGATTCGCATCCGCCATGCCACCAACCCAGCCGCCGGTGGTGTAGTCGAGCACCGGATAGCTGCCGACGGAAAGCAGATCGCCCACGACGAGCACGTTCTGCTTCGGCAGGTGCACGTAGATGTCGCCATCGGTGTGCGCCTGCCACAGGTGCCCGTACGCGACGTCCTGGCCGGCATGCTGCAGCCTGCCCTCGCCATAAAAGCCTACCGTCGGCACAGCGCCTGCGGGGCGGCGGGCGTACAGGCGGTCCTGCCAGGGCACGAAGACCGAAGTCATCAGCCACTGGCGTGTGAAGGCCTGCGCGCGAATCGTAGTGCCGGACTTTGTCAGCACCTCATTGCCGCCGGTATGGTCCCAGTGCCAGTGCGTGTTGAAGGCGGTGGTGATACGGCGCGTGCCGGTCTCGGCCTCCACGGCGCGCAGCAGTGCGCTGCTGTGTTCGGCGGCGCCGCTGTCGATCATCAGCAGGCCATCGGCCGCCGTTCCGAGCGTCACGACGTTGCCGCCGGCGCCCCGAAACAGCACGAGATCATCGGCAAGGCGCGTGGCGCTGAGGGAAGCAGGTGCGCTACGGGCCCGGGGTGCGGCGACCGCGGAGGACGCCAGGGCGCCACCCACAACGCCTGCGATGGCGCCCTGCATGAATGCTCTGCGGTCCGTCATAGCCCTGAATCCACCCCGTAATCAATCGTAAATGTGACCACTTCCCCGGCCATTAATCCAGTCAGAGCGGGGCCGGCGACGGCCCGTGGCGACTTCGATCCGCGATGCGAAAATCTGTCTTGGAGTTCGCCAGATCCCGGCTGTGCCGTATGAGACAACGCGGCGACCGATGCGTTCAGCGTCGGGTCCGCCCGCCAACAAGCGCTGGCGACAGCGCCATGGTATCGCGTGCTACGGCGCCAGCGTTGCGGCGATCTGCCTGACCTGCGCAGCCGTGTGCTCACCCGCCAGCGGCATGACCACCTTGCCCTTGAGCGCGGCGCCCAGCGTCGTGCCCGGCTCCGGCTGCGCCCCGTAGGGCACCGCGAGCACCAGCACATCGCCAAAGGCGGCGGCCTGATGTGGCGTGCCGACATTGCCCGATCCGATCAGCCCGATCTTCGGCTTCACTCCCGAAGTGGCGGCAGCAGCTTGCCATGCGAACGGCAATGCGCCCAACGCCAGCGCGCCAGATAACAGGAATTCGCGTCTGCGCAATACGGCTGTCTGCCGCGATGCGTGCATGGCCAGCTCCTTACATGAATGTCGGAGTAGGATATTGTGCAGCAGTCCCGAAACAATCCATCGGAGCATCAATGAGCCCACTGGCACTCATCATCGGCGCTTCGCGAGGCCTTGGTCTCGGACTTGGACTGGAACTGGCGTCGCGCGGCTGGCAGGTAATTGGCACTACGCGCCGCGCCGGCACGCTGAAGGATGACCGCCTGGCCGAGAACGTGCTCGACGTCAGGGATGCGCCGCAACTTGCGGCATTGCGCAACCGCCTGGATCCCGCGTCGCTCGACCTGCTGTTCATCAATGCCGGCATCCTCGGCCCCAGGCATCAGTCCGTCGATCTGCTCACCGATGGCGAGCTCGTCGATCTGATGCTGACCAATGCCATCGCGCCGCTGCGCGTCGCGCGCCAGCTTCTGCCTGCCGTGAAACGCGGCGGCACCATCGCCTTCATGTCATCGAAAATGGGTTCGGTGGCGGAAAATCACAGCGGCGATGCGGAACTCTATCGCGCCAGCAAAGCTGCACTCAATTCGCTGACGCGGGGATTCCACGCCACGATGGCGAAGGAGCGCGAGATAGAGGTGGTGACGTTGCACCCCGGCTGGGTGCGCACCGACATGGGCGGAACCGGCGCAACGCTTTCCATCGCGGAAAGCACCACGGGACTGGCCGACGTGCTCGAGCAGAATCACAGCGCGGAACACCGCTTCCTGGATTACGCGGGGAAGACGATTCCCTGGTAGAACCTATTCCTGCGAGCGGAGAAAGAAGCGCGCGCCACAGGCGCCGCAGCTCTTCAGGATTCCCGTGTGCACGCCAAGCTTTCGCCAGCGTGTGCGGCAATCCGGATTCGGACATCGCCACTGGGTGGTCATGATCATTTCCACATCCACGATGCTGACCTCCCCCGCGACATACTCACCAGAGGTGGAAACCTCGATCCCGTCTTTTGGATCTTTCGACTGCATCGCTACTCGTGGGCGGAAACAACTGAGCAGCGATAGTAAGCCGACGAGCCCCATTTTCGTGCATTCACTGCATGGGCAGCGGCTGCAGGACACGGATGACGCCAAGTGTTGCTTCGAGAGGTCGGTGTGCGCCTATCGTCCTTGAACGCCTTTGTCAGGGAGGATTTTCCTGAACGTCAGATTGATACGGGGCCCGCGGCGAGCAGACTCCTTTTGAATCCCATGTTTCCAGTCTTTCTGCGTCTCGCCCTGCATCACCAGCAGGCTTCCAGATCGCAGCGCAATTCGCAGCTTGGGGACGTCCTTTCGCGACCTGTGCTGCATGATGAACGTGCGCTGTTCACCCAGGCTCAGAGACGCAATTACCGGGCGCGGCCCCAGCTCAGGCTCATCATCGCTGTGGAAGCCCATGCTGTCGCGCTCATTGCGGTAGTAGTTCAGCAGCACGCTGTTGAAGCTTGCACCCGCCGCTTCTTCCACGACGTATTTCAGATGCGCGAGAGTTTCAGTCCACGGCAACGGCTCAAGCCGAATCCCGGAATATGCGTACCGCTGGCCACTGTCACCGTACCAGGCGATCAGGCGAGGCTGAAGGTAGCGCTTGCCCCACAGCACAATCTGCTCCGCGCGCCACGGAGTCTGGTCGATCAATTGCTGGAGAATTGCGCCAGCTGGCGCATGCAGCCCGACCTCCGGTACCAACCGGAGGTCGGGCCTGCAGTCAGCGATTGCGGCACTGGCTTCAGTAATAGTCCAGCGAACCTCTGTCCGGACCATAGTCCGTCGTCGGCCAGCCGGTGTCTTCGGCATCCTTCAGATTGAACAAAACCGCCTGAATGTGCGAAATCTGCCCGTTCTTCACCGCGAAGAACTCACCGACCAGCCGATCACTGGATGTCGCCACACTCTGGCTCTTGGCACCGGCCTTCAACCCGAAGCGCACGATGACCAGCACCACGCCGCGTTCGTCATCCACCACCGCATAACGCCGTCCCCACAGATTGCGTCCGATGAACGACCCTGCATCAAACCCGCGCTGCGTGTCATTGAACACGCCATTGCGCACGACGCCCGTGGTCTGCAGGCCATTCTCGAACCGCTCGGTATCCGGCGCGATGCGTGCGCGGCGATACAGCGTGGTGCCGTTGGTCTGGAACGCGCGCCAGTAGCTCTCGGCCGCGCCGACGAGGTCGTAGTAGGAATCGCGCTCCTGCTCGCGGATCGAGAGCTTGAGCAGCGGCGACACGGTGGTGAGCTGGTCCGGTCCCCACAGGCCATCGGCCTCGCCCTTGTTGCACTTGATGATCTCGATCTCGGTAATGGCGCCGGACTTCACTTTGAGCCGCAGCAGGTGCATGGTCTTGCTGCCATCGGCATTGCGCACCACCACCTGCGTGGCGGTGTCGCCGCGATGCACGTTGGCGATGTCGAAGCGCCAGATCACCTGCTCGGCGCTGGCCCAGAACGTGTCGGCGAGCCTCTTCTCCTTGCCGTTCTCGGTGATGCGCGCGCGGGCGGCCTGCGGCAGGCCGGCGGCGTTGTTGGCAACGAGGGCGGCGTACCAGGCGTCGATGAACTTCGTCAGGCAGCCGCGATCACATTCAGGTAGGGGAGTCTCGGCGACCAGCGGGGCCTTGGGTGCCTGGGGCACGGCAGGCAGTGCAGCAGCGCCGGGTGCGGCAGCGGACGGTGTCGGCTCGGCCGCATGGGTTATAGAAAAGATGGTGAGGAGTGCTGCGGCGCCGGCCTTCGTCCATACGGAGCGGGTCTGGTTATTCATGACGCACCTGTAATGTTGTCGATTGGCGGGGAGGCTAGCACGGAGGGCTCCCGCCGCAGGGGACGGTGGGGCGATCGATGGCACGGCAGTAATAGCTATGGCAGTTCATCGAATCCTGCGGCATCCTCCGAAGGTTGGTTCAGGCGCTAGGAGGTCGAGGTGGATACAGCACAACCCGGAGTTGGACATGGCCTCGCGAAGCTGCGGATGCCGCTCGACGAGGACTTCCCGATCACTGCGGAGGACCCGGCCGTTCGCGTGCTGAGCGACTTCACGCAGCAGCAGCCGGTAACCGTGCTCGAGCACGTGCCCATCGACGATGCGCTGGCACTGATGAAATCCGCGGGTGTGCGGGCACTGATCGTGCTGCGCGATGAGGCGATCGCGGGCCTGGTCACCTCCTACGACATCCAGGGCGAGCGCGCAGTGCGCTTCCAGCAGAGCGCGAGCCACATCAGCCACAAGGAAGTGGAAGTGGGCGATGTGATGACGCCCTGGGAACAGGTGCCGGTGCTGGAATGGCGCTGGGTGACCCGCGCGCATGTGAAGGAGATCGCGGCGATCTTCCGCAAGTTCATGGGCACGCATCTGGTGGTGATCGAACATGCCGAAGCCGGCACTACCTTTGTGCGCGGATTGATTTCGCGCACGCGCCTCGCACCGCTGCTGGGCTGATCGCGGGCGACGATGGAATACCGGACACTGGGGCGCACTGGCATCAAGGTGAGCGTCATCGGCCTTGGCACGATGACATTTGGCGAGCAGAACAGCGAAGCCGAAGGGCACGAGCAACTGGATTACGCCATCGATCAGGGCGTGAACCTGGTGGATACCGCCGAGGTGTATTCGGTACCGCCGAATCCGGATACCTACGGCTCTACCGAAAAGATCATAGGTTCGTGGCTGCGACGCAGTGGCAGGCGCGACAGGGTTGTGCTGGCCACCAAAGTGGCCGGACCCGGTGCCGTGCTGGGCCTGGGCTACGTGCGCGGCGGCAACAACGTGCTGGATCGCCGCAACATATTCGCTGCGGTGGACGCCAGCCTGCAGCGGCTGCAGACCGATTACATCGACATCTACCAGTTGCACTGGCCGAGCCGCTCGACCAATTTCTTCGGTCGGCTCGAGTATCAGCATCCCGAGCACGAACCGACCGTGGCTATCCAGGAGACGCTGGAAGCGATGAGCGAACTGGTGCGTGCGGGCAAGATCCGGCACGTGGGGCTGTCGAACGAGACGCCGTGGGGAGTGCACCGCTTCCTGCAGCTGGCGGAGAGCCGCGATTTCGCGCGCATCGTGTCGATACAGAATCCGTACAGCCTGCTGAACCGCAGCTTCGAGGTCGGGCTGGCCGAAATGGCAATTCGCGAAGACGTGAGTCTGCTGGCGTATTCGCCGCTGGCGTTTGGTGTGTTGTCGGGCAAGTTCCTGAACGGCGCGATGCCGCCCGAGTCGCGCCTTGCGCGCTGGAGCCGCTTTACGCGCTACACCAATGAATACGCCAGCCAGGCCGCGGCGCAGTACGCAGACATTGCCGGCAAGCACGGGCTCAACTTCGCGCAGATGTCGCTGGCGTATGCTGCGCGGCAGCGTTTCATGACCAGTGTACTGATCGGCGCCACCACGATGGAGCAGCTGCGTACCAACCTTGGCAGCGCCACCGTGCAGCTCAGTGAAGAAGTTATCAGGGAAATAAACGCGGTGCACCGCGCGCATCCCAACCCCTGCCCGTGAGGGGCTGATTGCAGTAGTCTGGGGCGATAACAGCCATACTTTTCGGGGGATGTGCACATGAGTAACGATCTGGATCGGCGTCGCTTTCT
>JANPGU010000302.1:0-3142 GCA_031424095.1 Gammaproteobacteria bacterium | reverse complement strand
CCCGCGTCGGCCTTCAATTCGCACACACGCTCGTACTGGCGCCGGTTCTGGATGGGTCCCAGCGTGGTGGCTGGATCGAGGCCGTCGCCCAGCTTTGCCTTGCCCGCTTCTGCTGCCAGCGCCACACACAGTGCGTCATAGACTTTTTCATGGGCGTAGATGCGCTTCACCGCCATGCACACCTGGCCACTGTTGACGGTGGCCGCGAAGAACAGCTTCTTCGCCACGTCCGCCACATCGACATCGTCGAGCACGATGGCCGCGTCGTTGCCGCCCAGTTCCAGCGTCACGCGTTTGAGCGTGCCAGCGCAACTTGCCATTACCTTCTTGCCCGTCGCTACGGAGCCCGTGAAGGAAATCTTGTCGATGCCAGGGTGCGCGGTGAGCAGGGCGCCCAGTTCATCGCCACCAGCCAGCACGCTGACCACGCCAGCCGGAATCACCTCGCGCAGCAGCTCGCCAATGCGCAGCGTGGTAAGCGGCGTGAACGGCGACGGCTTGATGATGGCGCAGTTGCCGGTATACAACGCCGACGACAGCGGGCCGGCGGCAAGGTTCACCGGTGCATTCCACGGCGTGATGATGCCGGCCACGCCCAGTGGCTGGTAGCGCAGCTCGATGAAGCGTTCCGCGGTGTCTACCAGGATCTCGTTGCGGATCTCGATCTTCGTCATGCCGACCGAAAGGGATGCGGCGCGGGCAATTTCATCGCGGGACTGGCCGACCGGCTTGCCCTGTTCCAGGGTCAGCAGCCTGGCCAGCGGCTCGACGTTGGCCTCGAGCAGGGCAGCGAAGCGTGCAATGCAGGCAGCGCGCTCGGCGAACCCCAAAGCCCGCCAGGCAGGGAAGGCGCGCCGGGCTGCCGCGACCGCTCTGTCCAGTTCGGCAGCGCCAGCGACCGGACAATGCGCAAAAACGCTGCCCGAAGCCGGATTGATGACATCGAGCCGGGCACCGGTGTCAACCAGCTGGCCATCGATAAGCAGGGAATAGGGGGCGTTGAAGTCAACCATGGTAGTGGCGGCAAGTGGCTGGTGGAGGGGTGTTAAGATACCGGTTCACTGGTTGAGGTTCATCACATGAAAGTAGGTCTGGCAGGACAGGGCGCGTTTGGCATCAAACATCTGGAGGCCATCGCCAATATCCCGGGCATCGAGGTCATCACGCTGACCGGCGGCAACCCGGAAGCCACCCGGGAAGTGGCGCAGAAATTCAGGATTCCCCATTACACGAACGATCTGGCCGAAAGCCTGAAGCAGCCGGGTCTCGAAGCCATGCTGCTGGCCACACCCACGCAGATGCATGCCGCACAGGCCATCCAGTGCATGCGCGCCGGCAAGCATGTGATGATCGAGATTCCGATTGCCGACAACCTGAAGGACTCGGAAGCCATCCTGCAGGTGCAGAAGGAGACCGGCCTGATCGCCATGGGCGGTCATACGCGCCGCTTCAACCCCAGCCACCAGTGGGTGCATAAGAAGATCGCCGCTGGCGAGCTCAAGGTGCTGCAGATGGATGTGCAGACCTATTTCTTCCGCCGCACCAACATGAATGCACTGGGCAAGCCGCGCAGCTGGACCGACCATCTGCTCTGGCACCACGCCTGTCACACGGTGGACCTGTTCCAGTACCAGACCGGCGAGGAGGCGTCGGTGGCACGCGGAGTACAGGGGCCGATGCACCCTGACTTGAAGATCGCGATGGACATGAGCATCCAGATGAAGACGCCATCCGGCGCGGTGTGCACGCTGTCACTGTCGTTCAACAATGACGGCCCGCTGGGCACATACTTCCGCTACATCTGCGACAACGGCACCTATCTGTGCCGCTATGACGACCTCTTCGACGGCAAGAATGCGCAGATCGATGTGTCGAAGGTGGATGTGTCGATGAACGGCATCGAGCTGCAGGACCGCGAGTTCTTCGCCGCCATCAAGGAAAAGCGCGAGCCCAATGGCAGCGTGAAGCAGGTGATCACCGCCATGCGTACCCTGGACTGCATCGAACGGTCGCTGTAGGCGACTAGCGGTCCAGAGCCTCCATCATGGCTGGCGGCTGGCGCTCACCCAGAACCTGGGCCGCCAGTTGGTTGATGCGGCTGATCTGGTCTGGCGAAAGCACCAGTCCAGCAGCACCCAGGTTGTCGGTGAGATGTTCGCGGGTTTTCACGCCCGGAATGGTCAGTACCCGCGGCGAGCGCGATAGGACCCAGGCAATCGCCACCTGCGCTGCAGTCGCGCCCAGATCCCTGGCAATCTGCCCAATGGCCGCTACCAGCGCGGCGTTCTGCTCGGCCACGCCAGCCTGGAAGCGTGGATGACTGCGGCGATGATCATTGGCAGGCAGGTCGCCGGCGCGGCTGAAATTGCCGGCAAGAAAGCCACGGCCCAGCGGGCTGTAGGCAACGAAACTAACGCCCAGTTCTTCGCAGGCGGCCAGCATCCCGCCTTCCGGATCGCGCGACCAGATTGAATACTCGCTCTGCACGGCTGCGATGGGCAGCACCGCGCAGGCGCGCCGCAGCGTTGCCTCGCTGCATTCGGACAATCCGGCGTGACGGATCTTGCCAGCCTGGACAAGCGCCAGCAGCGCGCCGGTGGATTCTTCGATGGGCACGGTCTTGTCGATGCGATGCAGATAGAACAGGTCGATGTAATCCGTTCCGAGCCGCTGCAGGCTGGCATCGCAGGACTCCCTGATGGTGGCAGGGCGGTTGTCCACCAGCGCAGCACCCTCGGCACTGCGCGACAGTCCGCACTTGGTGGCGATGAATACCCGCTTGCGCAGTCCGGCCAGCGTGCGGCCGACGAACCGCTCGCTTTCGCCAAGCTGGTAGCTTGCAGCCGTATCGAAGTGATCCACACCCGCCTCGACGGCGGCCAGCAATGTGGCGCGTGCCTCGTCGTCATTGCGATTGCCGTACCAGCCCACCAGCCCCATGCAGCCGAAACCAATGGCCGACACCTTGGTGGCCGCGCGGCCGATGGGACGGGAGGCGATGGCGGCGGCAGGGACGGCTGAATTCATGCCTGCAACCTTACCGCAGCGGCCCAGCCTTGGGCAGCTGTCGTGTGCGGTGCTGCGGTATCATCGCAGCACCGATTTACTGGTTTGGACGGCGCATATGATCATCGACTGTCAC
>JANPGU010000301.1:0-26641 GCA_031424095.1 Gammaproteobacteria bacterium | reverse complement strand
CCATCATGCTGATGATCGGCACCAACAATTCCGCCAGCAACACCGCCGCCGAAATTGCGGAAGGGGTCGGCGCCGTGGTGCTGTCGCTGCAGAACAATTTCCCGCAGGCGAAGATCCTGCTGCTGGGCATTTTCCCGCGTGGCAAGGCGGCCGACCCGGTGCGCGTCAAGCTCGCAGACATCAACAGATCCATCGCCAAGCTGCAGGACGGCGAGCGCGTGCAATACCTCGATATCGGTGCGGGGTTTCTTGATGCCAACGGCGATATACCAGCCGATGTGATGAGTGATGGGCTGCATCCCACCACCAAGGGATACGAAATATGGGCCCAGGCCGTGAAAGAGCCGCTCGCGAAGCTGATGGCGAAGTAGGCTCTGCTGCGGGCGGGGCTTCAGCGCCGCTGAACGCCCCGTTCCGTCACGATCATCTGCATGGGAATGTCATGCGGTTGAGGAAAGATACTCGGCAGGGCCGCCGCAGAAAATCCCAGTCCCACGCATAGTGGTCGCGGTGCAGCCGCGGCAATCGTCCGGTCGTAATAGCCGCCACCGTATCCCAGCCGATAACAGCCGGCGTCGAACCCGACCAGTGGCACGATCAGCAGGCTGGGATGCACCAGTTCCCTGTCGGCAGGAATCGGAATGTCCCAGATGCCCTTGTCCATCTTCATGCCGGGCTCCCAGCGCCAGAACTCCACCGCCGCATTGCGTTCCACCACCACCGGCAGGGCGGCGATGCCGCCGGCATGCACATGCGCGCGCGCAAGATCGCGCACGTCCATCTCCGCGCGCAAGGGCCAGTAGATGCCGATCGTTGCATGGGCGCCGACATCGACCGCAGCGAGCAGGTTCTGCTTCGCCATTGCACCTTGCTCGAGTCGCAGATCCACGGGTGATCCGACCCGCTCGGCCAGCAGCCGCTCGCGCTGCTGCTTGCGCCACAGCCTGATTTCTTCCCAGGTGGAAGGTGGTTCGCTCATTGCAACGCTTTAGGCGGTGGCGCGAGACTCTCATCCTTCCAGTCCTCATTCGCGCGCGCGATGAGATAGGCATGGATCGCATCTGCATCGGCAGCCTTCAGGATATCGGCGAAGCCGACCATCCCTTTGTCCTTGCGGATGCCATCGAGCACGATGGCATTGAACTGCGCATGCACCTGCGCAGTAAGGAAACGGATGTCCTTCACGCCGCCGCGCGCCCGGTCACCATGGCAGCGCGCGCAGGTCTCGCCAAACAGCTTCTGGCCCTTGCGGATCACATCCTCCGTCGCCGTCAACCGTGGTGGCGGCGGCAGGGGCGAGGGCGGCGGCATGGGTGGCAGGTTCACGCCACGGGCACCCAGCTTGAACACCATCAGCCGTCCGGGCCCGAACTGGATGCGCGGGGAGGCGGCGTCGATGCCATGCACCGGTGAACCACCCCAGCCGAAATTGACCGCGATGTACTGCTCGCCGGCGATCTCATAGGTCATGGGCCCGGCAATCGCCACGGTCTGCGTATCCATTTCCCACAGCTTGCTGCCATTGTCGGCGCGATAGACCACGAGTGTCTTATTGACGGTGCCCTGCACGAGGATATTGCCCGCGGTGGAGAGAATGCCCCCCGAGCCTGGATAGGGGTATGTGACACGAAAAGCTTCCTGCTGCCTTACCGGATCCCAGGCCAGCAGATAACCCTTCTCGCGGCTGTCGGCTATCTGCTGCAGCTCCTTCCGCAGTTCCGGATTGCCCGTGTAGCCATTGCCGGTGTTGGAGCGATGAAAGACCCACTTGAAGTCCTCATCCTTCGCGCGCGCCATCACCATCCACTGTTCCTGCGCAGACAGGTACACAAGTCCCGTGCGCGGGCTGTATGACATCGGGTGCCAGGTATGCGCTGCCAGCGCAGTCGGCGTCATGAGCTTGGGCGTCAAGGTGAGGTAGGACTCGGGATTGACCACCGGCCGTCCGGTCGCCAGATCGACCTCCGACGCCCACAGGTTCGGCACATAGCTTTTTGCCGAAATCACCTTGCCGGTGCCGCGATCCAGCACGTAGAAGAAGCCGTTTTTCGGCGCCTGCATCAGCACCTGCCGTTCGACTCCATCGATGCGCAGGTCTGCCAGCACGATGGGCTGGGTGCAGGTGAAGTCCCATTGCTCGTTCGGCACCATCTGGTAATGCCAGACGTATTTGCCGGTGTCGACATTCACCGCGATGATGGAACAGAGGAACAGATTGTCGCCGCCTGCGGGACTCCTGAAGTGCTGCACGTGCGGAGCGCCATTGCCGGTGCCGAGGTATACCAGCCTCAGCTTTGGGTCGTAGACGAACGAATCCCACACGGTGCCGCCGCCGCCGTACTTCCACCATTCGCCATTCCAGGTCTTGGTGGCCATGGGCATGACGCTGTCTGAAGCCTCGCCGTCCGGGCCTTTCGCCGGATTGCCGGGCACCGTGTAGAAGCGCCAGCGCTTCTTGCCAGTGGCGGCGTCAAAGGCCGTGACGAAGCCACGCACACCATAGTCCGCGCCACCATTGCCGATGACGACCAGCCCGTCGAACACGCGCGGTGGTCCGGTGATGGAATAGGCATCGCGACGATCGAAGGTCTGTACCGACCAGACCTGCCTGCCATTGCGTGCGTCGACAGCGATCAGCCTGCCATCGAGCGCACCGATGTAGATCCTGCCCTTCCACGCCGCGATGCCGCGAGCCGAAGGGCCGCAGCACGCCAGCCGCGCCCATTCCGGCGCCACCTTCGGGTCGTAGGTCCACAGCACCTTGCCATTGCGCCCGTCATAGGCGGTGACCACATTCCACACGGACACGTTGTAGAGCACGCCATCGATGAACAGCGGTGTGGCTTGCACGCCGCGATAGGTGTTGAGGTCCGCGTACCAGGCGAGGCCGAGCTGGCCAGCGTTGGCATCGTTGATCTGCTTCAGCGGACTGAAGCGCTGTTCGTCCCAGCTGCGGCTGTACGACATCCACTGGCCCGGCTCGGCATCGGCATTGCCCAGGCGGCGGGAGTCAACATTGGCGGGCGTGGGTGTCGCCCCGGTGGTTATCGCCGGCAGCGGCAGCAACAGCAGCAGCAGCAGCAGCAGGAAGACACGGGCAATTCGTATATCGGCCATGGCGATCGGGCCCCGGATGGATCGGAGCCGTATTCTATGCGGTACCATTACGGCAATCAGAATTCGAACGGCGGGGACACGAAGTGAAGCTATCAGTTGCCACCGTGCTGCTCCTGGGAGCGGCAGGATCCCTGCAAGCGGCCGAATATCCCCCGGCACCGCGCCTGCTGGCGACGGACTGCGATCGCGCCTGCCTCTACGGCTTCGTCGATTAATACCTGGATGCACTGAAACAGAAGGACGCCACGCGCCTGGCCTGGGCGCGCAATGCCCGCTACACCGAGAACAACGTCGAACTGCCGGTGGGTGAGGGTGTCTGGGGCACGATTACCGGCCTCGACAGCTACAAGTTGCGCTTTGCCGATCCCTCCAATGGCCAGGTCGCGGTCTTCGGTGCGCTCGATGAGGCTGATGCGACTTCCGCCTATGCGTTGCGGCTGAAGATCATGGACCGAAAAATCAGCGAGGCCGAGATGCTGGTGGTGCGCATCAAGGATTTCGGTGCGTTGGGCGAGGGTCCGAACCCGTTCGCGAATCCGCGCTTCGATGAGAAACCCATCCTGTTGCGGAACCTGAAGCCCGGCGAAGGGCGACCGCGCGAACGAATGATCTCGCTGGCAGATGGTTATTTCGACACGCTGCAGCTCAACGATGGCCAGCTGTTCACGGAATTCGATCGGGCCTGCGACCGCGTCGAGAATGGCCTGCAGACCACCAACAACCCCGCCAGGCCGCTGGGTCCCACTTCCGCGCTGGGCTGTGCCGATCAGTTCAAGCTCGGGGTCTATCGCTACGACGACCGCCTGCGCGCCCGCCGCTATCCGCTGGTGGACGAAGAGCGCGGTATCGTGCTCGCGGGTGGCTTCATTGATCACTCGGGTCGGTTGGGCGAATTCAAACTGACGGATGGCACCGTTGCTTCTTCCGTGATCCGCCATCCACATACCTTCTACCTGCTCGAACTGTTCAAGATCGTTGACGGCAAGCTGCGGCAGATCGAAGCCGTCTTCATTACCGTGCCCTACAACATGCCCTCACCCTGGAGTTCACCATGAAGTCCGTATGCATCGTGGCTGCTACGCTTGCGCTCACCTTGTCCGCTGTTGCGATCAATGCCCAGCAAAGGAAGGTCGAGTTGATGGCGAACGGCACGCCGGTGGCGCCCATCGGGTTGCAGGACCAGCCGCTGGGCAAGGGTCCTTTCACGTATCACACGGCCGAGCAGCAGGATGTGCGCGTAACGGTCTTCGCACGGGGTCTGGAGTATCCGTTCAGCATGGCGTTCCTGCCCACCGGCGAACTGCTGTTTACGGAACGACCAGGGCGGCTGCGCATCATTCGCAACGGTGTGCTGAAGCCCCAGCCCATTGCAGGCGCGCCGGCTGCGCGTTTTGCTGGCAAGTCGGGCTCGCTCGGCGCCGTGCATGGGTACATGAGCCTGGTTGTGCATCCGCGCTTTGCCGAAAACCACCTCATCTATTTCACCTACAACAAGCCGCTCGATGCGCAGCGCTCGACGGTGGCCGTCGTGCGTGCGCGCCTCGAGAACGATGCGCTCACCGATATCCGTGAGTTTCTGGGCAATGACGGCCTGCGCGGCAGTATCGCTCTGGCCATGACCCCGGACGGCATGCTGTTCGTTGGCACCGGCGGTGACGCGGCGGCACAGGATCCGAAGGTACTGTCCGGCAAGGTCCTGCGACTGCGCGATGACGGCACCGTTCCGCAGGACAATCCTTTCGTCGGCAAGGAAGGGTATCGGCCCGAGATCTACACGATGGGGCATCGCTCATCGCTGGGGTTGACGGTACATCCCACCACTGGCGACGTATGGCTCAGCGAAATGGGCCCCAATGGCGGCGACGAGATCAATGTCATCAAGCCCGGCCGCAACTACGGCTGGCCGCTGGTGAGCCTGGGTCGCACCTATCCGGGACCGTGGCAGGCCAAGGTCAATGAGCCAACGCATGCCGGCTATGAACCCCCGGTCGTTTACTGGACGCCATCGATATCGGTCTCTGGCCTCACGTTCTACACCGGCGACAAACTGCCCAAGTGGAAGGGTGATCTGTTCGTTGGTGGTGTGCGCTATGGTGAAGTGCCCGGCACCGGCCGCCTTGATCGTGTGCTGTTCAGTGACAAGCTGGAAGAGCTGCGGCGCGAATCGCTGCTCACCGACCTGCACCAGCGCATCCGCGATGTGAAGCAGGGCCCGGATGGACTGCTCTACGTCGCCACCGATGAGCCGCAGGGCGCCATCCTGCGCATAGAGCCCGCCAGATAGCGCGGGCCTGCCGTTACTGCAATGCCAGCGCTATCAATTCGCCGGCACTGCCGGGCGCACCGGCTGGCACGATGATGTACTGCTTGCCGCCGATGGCATAGGTCATCGGAATGCCGGTCTGGCGCACGCCGAGGTCCATCTCCCAGATGACCTCGCCGCTGCGCTTGTCATGCGCCCGGAATTTGTTGCCGCCTTCACTGGCCACGAACATGCCGGCGCCTTCGCCCGCAAACAGCAACGAGCGCGTGACCAGCAGGCCCGCGCGATCGTCATGGCCAGTGCGCGGGATGTTCAGGCCACGCAGCTTCTCGTGATTGCGCACCGTATCCGGTGTGTCGCCATTGGCGACAGTCCACAGCTTCCTGCCGCTGTTCAGATCGATGGCGACAATGGTTCCCCATGGAGGCCGCGCCAGCGGCAGGCCAAACGGCCCGGTAGTGCGGCTGTTCGCACTCAGGATGTAGCGCAGGTTCGAACGCTTCTCGTCGCTGCCCAGGCCCATCAGCGTGATGGTTGAGGTTGACGACACATACATCACGCCGCTTTCCGGATCGGCCACCGCGCCCTGCCAGTTGGCGCCGCCCTGCGAGCCCGGCACCTGCAGCGTGCCGCCCTGCGTGGGTGTGACGATGGACGGCGGTGTGAACAGGGGACCCATGCGATAGCGCGCCGCGATCTTCTTCGCCTCCGCAAAGATCTCCGGCGTCAGGTTGTTCAGGCTGTCTTCGGTCACACCCTGTCTTTCAAAAGGTTCGGGCAGGGTAGGAATGGGCTGCGTCGCCGAGGTCGCTTCGCCAGGGGTGTCGCTCTGCGGCACTGGTCGTTCAATGATGGGCCACACCGGCACGCCGGTGACCCGATCGAACACATAGGTGAAGCCCTGCTTGGATACCTGCGCCACTGCGGGAATCTTCTTGCCACGCACGTTGATGTCGAGCAGCAGTGGCGCGGACGGCGTGTCGTAATCCCAGATATCGTGATGCACCAGCTGGAAATGCCAGCGGCGCTGCCCGGTGCGGGCATCGATACACACCAGGCTGCTGGAATAGAGATTGTTGCCAGGTCGGTGGCCGCCGTAGAAATCACTGGTGGGTGCTTCCACTGGCAGATACACCAGGCCGCGTTGGATGTCTGCGCTGATCGGCGCCCACACGCCGGTGTTGCCCGTGTAGCTGCGCGCCTCGTCGGTCCAGCTGCCTGCGCCGGGATCACCAGCCGGCGCAATGGTGCGGAAAATCCACAGCCGTTTGCCGGTGCGTGCATCGAACCCCATGACATGGCCGGTGGGCATTTCCTTGCGCGGCGGCGCAGCTCCCGCGGAGAACGCCGACCCGACGATCACCACACCGCTCACCACGATCGGTGGCGAGCTTGCGCCGATGGCCGCGGTATCCGGATCAAGCGCAGGTTCGGTCTCGCGCTTCAGGTCCACCTTGCCGGCGCTGCCAAAGCCTTCCACGAGCCGACCGGTCTTTGCGTTCAGCGCCAGCAACTGGTAGCCCTGCGAGATCACGAACAGCGTGTCCTGTGCCTGGTCGCGCCACAAGGCGACGCCGCGACCCGGGCCCTTGCGCGGTGCAATCTCGGCACGCTTGCCTTCGTCGAGTCGATACATCCACAGCGTCTCGCCATTGCGTGCATCGATGGCGACCACGGTGCGTGATCCACCCGCGGTGGTATACAGCACGCCGCCGGCCATCAATGGCGTGGCTTCGTAATTGGGATAGATGGAGGGGCCGAAATTGTCCGAGCGCCAGCGCCATGCGACCTTGAGGTGCGAGATATTGCTGCGGTCGATCTGATCCACCGCGGAGTAGTTGAGGCTGCCGGCATCGCCGCGATGCTGCAGCCACTCGCTGTCCGCCTGCACCCTGGCAGGCGTCACGGCGAGGGCGGTGGTGCTGGCTGCGATGCCATTGCTCTCGAGCACAAAGGCCAGCAGCTGCGTGTACTGGTCGCCCGACAGCCCGCCCGGCTGTGTCACCGGCATCGTCCGGCGGGTGATCTCGAACAGTTCGGCAAAGGGCTTGCCGGCCCATTTGTTCATGAATGTCTGGCCGCGCAGTGCAGGACCTGCTTCGCCTCCCTCGAGGGCAGCGCCGTGGCAGGGCGCGCACAGTCGTGGATAGAGCGTGCGACCGGCGCTCGATTGATCAGCAGAAAAGGCCGTAGCCTGCAGGGTCTGCGCGCCAGCCATACATGAGAGCGTGAGCAACAGGGCGCCATGCAGGCACGAGCGCACACGCCGTCCGCCTGGCAGGGCTGCTGTTGCATCGCTGGCGTGTAGCTTCATCGGATTGCCTCGCGCGGTTTCACCTGCAGACCGTCATGAATGGTGTTCCCTGGAAACAGTACCACCCGATCGCCGCGGGCGAGTCCGCCGGTGATCTGGCGATAGTTCGTGTCCGCGATGCCAGTGGTCACTTCGACCAGCCGCGCCTCGCCGTCGACCACCTTGTAGGCGGCCCAGCCTTGACCCTGCCGGAACAGACCACCCAGCGGTGCGCGCAGCACAATGCCGGCGTCTTCCACGGCCACCCGCACGTCGACCCGGAAGTCATGACCCAGTGCACCTGCGGTGCTGCGGTCATTGAACTGCAGTACGACATTGGTCCGCTGCTCTTCCACGCCCAGCGCAGAGACCTTCAGGCGCGCGACCGGCTCGATGCGCTCGACCGTTGCCGCCAGTGGTGGGCCGCCCCAGTTTTCGATCACCGCGCGCTGGCCAGGCCGCATGCGCACGGCATCCTGTGACAGGAACTCCGCCACCACTTCGACATGGCCGCGGTCACCAATCTCTATCAGCGGGCTGCCTACCGGCACCACGTTCTCACTCTTCTGCGGCACACGCAGCACGCTGCCGGCTACCGGTGCGCGGATGACGATGTTGCCGCCAGCCTTCTGATCGGCGGGCAGCACGGCGCTGCGCGCCTGCGCCAGACCGGCGGCCGCGGCGTCGCGCGAGGCCTGCGCGGATTCCAGCCGCGCCTGGCTGGTATCCAGGGCGGCAGCAGCGACCAGCTTCTGTGCAGCCAGGTTGCGGGTGCGGGTGTTTTCCTGGCCAGCGAGTTTCAGTTCAGTGTCGGCGGCGCGCAGTGTGGCAGCGGCGGCAGTGATGGCCGCACGTGCGGAGAGGTCGCTGCGCGTGTCCAGGAAGCCTGCAGCCGCCTGCGTCATGCGCGCGATCACCGCACCCTTGGCCACCGTGTCGCCGGGTTCCACTTCCACCCGCAGCACGCGGCCGGAAACCGGCGCGGACACCACGTAGATGTCGTGCATGCGTGTGCGCCCCTCGTCCACCAGTTCCACCCGCACATCACCACTGTCGATGACGGCAATGTCGGCTTCGGTGGCGCGCGGCCACAGGCCCCAGAGCAGCGCCGCGGCGACGAGCATGATGGCGATGATCCAGACCCGGCGTACCCGCCGCGCGCGTGCCTTGAAGACTTCGTTGCTCATCAGTCCCTCGATTTCAACACGCCAACCAGATCGAGTCGATCGACGCCGCGGCGTACCAGCAATGCGGCCGCAATCACGGCCATGATGACGAACAGCGCCGGCTCGGCGTAGGCAAGCGCGCTCGTGACATATGGGAATGTGAACAGATCCGTTTCGAACTGCGACATCAGCCAGCGCGACATGCCCGCCCCGATGACCATCCCGAACGGCAGTGACACCAGCAGCAGCGCGCCGATTTCCGCCAGCAGTACATACGAGGCTTCACGCCGCCCGAAACCCAGCACGCGCAGCGTCGCCAGGTCGCGCTCCTGTTCAGCCAGCGTCACGCGCGCGGCCGAGAAGGCCACGCCCGCCGCCATCAGCGATGAGAACACGATGAACAGCCACGAGAAGAAGCCGCTGCCCTGATTCAGCAGTTTGCTCATCGAGGCCTTGGCATTGTCCTGGAAGCTCACCGACACGATGCGCGGCAGCTCTTTGGCGCGGGCGCTGAATGCCGCGCGCTGGCGCCGGTCGAGCAGCAGATGGGCTGCGGTCACCCTGCCGGGCTCCCGCAGCAGACGGCTCAATGCATCGATCTGGATGTATGCGGAGGCGGCCAGATAGGGTTTCACGATGGCCACCACCGGGAGCTGGGCCGAGGCTCGGTGTCCATCAGTGGCCTGTATCCGCACGGAATCGCCGAGCGACACATCGAGCTTGCGGGCCAGATTCTCCGACAAGGTCAGGCCATCGCGCCGGGCGGCCACGGCCACCAGGTTGGCATCGAGCAGGCGATTGAGCAGGGCGTTGTCCGGCACGCCCGAAATCGAATTGCGCTGGCGCCTGCTGCCGGCTTCGAAGATCACTTCGCTGGTGCGCAGCGGCTCTACCTTCAGCACCCCCGGCAAGCGGGCCACATCGCGCAGGATGGCATCGTCGGCGGCTTCCGAGAAGGTCACCTGCACGTCCATGCGCTGCGCCACGCCGAAAGTGACTTCGACGATGCGGTTGATCGCCAGCGGAAAGTGCTGCGTGGTCACCAGCAGGCCCAGCGCCAGTGCCATTCCCACCACGGTGGTCAGCGAGCGGCGCGGAAAGCGCAGGATGCGGCGCGCTACCATGCGTGACTTGCCATCGAGGCCGGCGGCGAATCGCTCCAGCGACAGACCCAGGCGACCGAAGCTTGCGGGCGCCGGCGGCGCCAGTGCCGCCGCGGGCGGCAGGCGCACGGCCTTGATCACGGCCTGCACCGCGCCAGCCAGCGCGGCCAGCAGCGTGATGACCAGCGCATTCAGGTAAATGGCAGGCCCGGCGTCAAACCCCAGGCCCGGGATTCGATACACGCCGGCGTAGATTCCGGCCACCACTTCACCCACCCAGCGGCCACCTGCCATGCCAAGCAGGCCGCCGATCACACCGAATACCAGTGCGAATTTGGCGTAGTGCAGGGCGATGCTGGCATCGCTGTAACCGAAGGATTTCAGCAGTCCGATGTTCGAACGTTCAGTGGTGACCAGGCGCGATAGCGCGACATTCAACAGGAAGGCGGCAACCAGCAGGAAGAACGGCGGCAGGATGGCGGCCATGGTCTTCAATGAAGTCATGTCATCGGCGAGAAACTGGTCCGACAGCATCCGGTCGCGGCCATAGGCACCGCGCCCACCATGTCGTTCCAGCAGGCGATCCAGTTCGTTCGCGACCACACGGGCGCGGGCACCGGGATCCAGCTGCAGCACGACGTCGTTGAACGCACCGTCCAGGTCGTAGGCCCGCGCCAGCGCTTCGCGCCCCATCCACAACACACCAAAGCGTTCCGGCTCCGGCAGCATGGCGCCAGGCGCCACCGCGAAAACGAACTCCGGACCGCTGGCGATGCCCACCACGGTGACTTCCCGTCGCCGGCCATAAAGCAATGCACCCAGTGTGTTGCCCGGCGCAAGGCCATTCGCTTCTGCAAAGGCTTCGTTGACCAGCACCTCGCCGCTGCGCGCGGGATTCGGCATGCGCCCCGCGCGCAGCACGATGTCATTCACCTGCGGCGCGCGATCGGGCGGCAATGACACGATGCGTGCCGACACCGGTTCACTGCGACCCGGCAGATCCAGCAGGCCCACGCCTGACACCCTTGCCTCCAGCGCGCGTATGCCTGGCACTGCTGCGAGCCGCGGCACCAGGCTCAGCGGTGCGCGCACCACGCCCGCGGCCATGTCAGCCATGCGGTACTGTGCGTAATAGCGGTCGCGGGCCCGCTGCAGCGAGTCGTACATGCCATTGGCCATGACCGCGAGCACCACGCCGCAGGCGAGCACGCCGCTGACGGCCGCCATCTGCATCTTCATGCGCAGCAGGTCGCGCGCAAGCTTGCGGTCCAGTGTGGCAAGCAGGCGCATCACCAGTGCAGCTCGCCGGGCGCGCGCCGCGCGCTGTTGATCTCGATGCTGCGGATGGCGCCATCGGCAAAGCGAACCACCCGGTCGCCAATCTGCGCGATGTCCGCGTTGTGCGTGATCAGCAGCGTGGTGGTGCCCAGCTCCTGATTGGCATGCACCAGGGTTTCCAGCACCCGGATGCCGGTGGCTACATCGAGCGCCCCGGTGGGTTCATCGCATAACAGCACGTTCGGTCGCTTCGCGATGGCGCGCGCGATCGCCACCCGCTGCTGTTCACCGCCCGAAAGCTGTGCCGGAAAATGCGTGCGCCGGGCAGCCAGGCCCACCAGTGCCAGTGCCTCCGCCGCCGACATCGGATCGTCTGCAACCTCGGTGACCAGCTCCACATTCTCTTCGGCTGTGAGGCTTGCGATCAGGTTGTAGAACTGGAACACGAATCCGACGTTATGGCGCCGGAACTGCGTGATGGCTGTGTCGCCGGCGGTGGCCAGATCCAGATCGCCAAACCAGGCATGCCCGGCCGTGGGGCGGTCCAGACCGCCCAATATGTTCAGCAAGGTGGATTTGCCCGAGCCCGACGGACCCAGCAGCACGATCAGTTCGCCCCGGGTCACGGCGAGGTCTACGCCGCGCAGCGCCATTACCGCGGCCTCGCCTTCGCCGTAGCGTTTCTGCACGCCCTCCAGCCGGAATACGGGTGGGGCGGCGTCTGCGGGCGGGTTCATGGGAATGATGATGCGCGATAATTTATAGTCGCGGCAATCGCCCCTGTGCCGCCAATGGAGTTTGCGAATGCGACTTGAAGCCCTGCCAATCGGCGCCAATCCCCCACATGAAGTAAATGTCGTCGTGGAGGTCCCTGTCGGTGGTGAGCCCATCAAGTACGAAATGCACAAGGAATCCGGTGCGCTGGTGGTCGATCGCTTCCTCTATACGTCAATGCGCTATCCCGGCAATTACGGCTTCATTCCGCATACGCTGTCCGATGACGGTGACCCCTGCGACGTGATCATTGCCAATCAGCGCGGCCTGTTGCCTGGCTGCGTCATTGCCGTGCGGCCGGTCGGCGTTCTGAAGATGGACGACGAGGCCGGCGGCGACGAGAAGATTGTGGCGGTGCCAGTGCCGAAACTGACGCGCCGTTACGAGAGCGTCCACAACTACACTGACCTGCCGCCGATCACCGTCCAGCAGATTCAGCATTTCTTCGAGCACTACAAGGACCTGGAATCCAGCAAGTGGGTGAAAGTGATTGGCTGGGGTGACGCCGCCGAGGCCCGCGAATACATCACCCGATCCATCGCGCGTTACGACGCGCATCAAGCGAAATGACGTGATCCGCGCGCTGTGGCATTTCTGCAAGGATCTGCCGCGTCACGCGCTCATAGTGGCTGATGAAGCGGGCGATCGCTGCATCGCTCATCAACCGGCTGGCGTCGCCACCTTCGCGCGCCAGTTTCTCGCCCAGCTTGTGTTCCTGCTCGCTGCGCCAGGCCTGCACCACCTCAAACGACGGCGCAGCCAGCAGCACCAGCGGTGACAGGCGCTGGAACAACGTCGGGTAGCGCGTGCTGAGCGCCTCGTTCACGTAGCCACGCCAGCGGCCATCGGCATCCTCTTCGCGCTCCAGCGCGTTCACGGGTTCCGCCAAGGCTGCGGCAGTCTGCGGCAATGCGCCCACGCACCAGCCTTCCAGGATCAGCACCCGCATCGGCCCCTGGCACAGGCGCCACTGACTGCGCGGCCGGCGATCATCAACGGCCTTGTCGAAAGATGGCAGCAGCGTGGGTTCCGGCTCCGCCAGCGAATCGATGGTGGCCTGCGCCATTTCCACATCATGCGTGCCCGGCACGCCACGCGTCACCAGCAGGGGATGGATGGTGTGAGCCAGCGTCACACGCTCGGCGCGCGGCAGATAGAAATCGTCGATCGAGAGCGCCACCGCGGGCAGGTCGTCGCGCTCGAGAATCTCGCACAGCGCAGCGGCGGCGGTGGATTTGCCGCTGCCCTGCGCGCCGCACAGGCCGACTACCACCATGTGATCGCTGCGCCGCGCGCGCTGTGCAAGCGCCGCGCCCAGTGGCAGCAGCGCATTGTCGATGGTCTGGCGATAGGCTTCCGGCAGCCGTTCCCGTTGCAGGAACTGACCGATCCAGTCCCGCATGCTAGGTCACCGGATCGCGCAGCGGCTTGCCGGCGAAATACGCCTCCAGGTTCTGCGCCACGCGCATGCCCATGGCGGTGCGTGTTTCCAGGGTCGCACTGCCCAGATGCGGCAGCAGCACCGCATTTTCCAGCGCCAGCAGCCCGGGGTGCACGCGCGGTTCTTCTTCGTAGACATCGAGCCCCGCAGCGGCGATGTGCTTGCTGGTCAGCGCGGCCACCAGCGCCGCCTCGTCGACCACAGGTCCGCGCGCGGTGTTGATCAGCACCGCATTGCGTTTCATCGACTGCAGCCGCTCGGCATTGATCAGGTGAAAGGTGCTGTCGCCGCCCGGGCAATGCAGCGAGATGACGTCGCAGGTGGCAACCAGCGCATCCACTGAATCGATGTATTGCGCCCCCGTCTGCTGCTCCACATCCGTTGCTGCGCGTCGGCGACTGTGGTACGCGATGCGCATGCCGAACGCATGATGTGCCTTGCGCGCCGTGGCCTGTGCAATACGGCCGAAGCCGATCAATCCAAGCAGCTTGCCTTCCAGGCTCTGTCCCATCAGGTGAGTCGGGCGCCAGCCGATCCAGCGACCGTCCCGCAGTTCGCGCTCGCCCTCGCCAGCGCGGCGCGTAGTCATCAGCAACAGCAGGATGGCAAGGTCAGCCGTGGTTTGGGTCAGCACATCCGGTGTGTTGGAGACGCGGATTCCCAGCTTCTTTGCCGCTTCGATATCGATGTGGTTGTAGCCCACGCCGAAGTTGCCGATGAGTTGCACGCGGCGCCCGTCGACGCCGAGCACGCCTGCGTCGATGCGATCGGTCACGGTGGGGCAGACCGCATCATGATCGCGCATGGCCGCGCGCAGCGCATCCGCGCTCATCGGGACATCACCGTCATTCAGCGTTACGGCAAATCGTTCACCCAGATAACGCTCGACTTCTTCGGTCCAGCGCCGCGTCAGCAGCACGCGTGGTCTCGCACTCATCGCAATCGCTCCGCATGCCAGCCCACATGGTCGGCGATAAAGCTGCTCATGAAGTAATAGGAATGGTCGTAGCCGTCCTGGCGCCGCAGCGTGAGCGATTGCCCGGCCGCGGCACAGGCAGATTCAAGCAGTTCCGGCTTGAGCTGCTCGACCAGGAAGCTGTCGGCCGTGCCCTGGTCCACCAGGATGGAATCGAATCGTCCGCGCGCCGCGCCACTTTCCAGCAGTCGCGCGGCGTCGTGCTGTTGCCAGACCGCGGGATCGGGGCCCATGTAAGTGCCCAGCGCCTTGACGCCCCAGGGGCAGCGCGTAGGCGAGGCAATCGGTGCGAAGGCAGAAACACTGCGGTACTGGGCCGGATGGCGCAGCGCCAGGGTCAACGCGCCATGCCCACCCATCGAATGGCCGCTGATGCCGCAGCGTCCGGGGTCCACGGCAAAATTGCTGGCCACCACGCCTGGCAGTTCGGCAGTGACATACCGTTCCATCTGGAAGTGACGCGCCCAGGGTTCGGCCGTCGCATCCACATAGAAGGACGCGCCCTGGCCAAGGTCATAGGCGGCATCATCGGCCACCCCTTCGCCGCGTGGACTGGTATCCGGCGCAAGAATCGCAAGGCCATGTCGCGCAGCAGAGAGGTAGGCGCCGGCCTTGGTGGTGAAGTTCTCTTCCGTACAGGTGAGGCCGGACAGCCATACCAGCAGCGGATGCGGTCCGGGGCCGGGCGGCAGGAACAGCGAGAAGCGCATGCTGGTGCCAGTGGCCGTGCTGGCATGGCGGCAGAAACGCAAGGTGCCACCCGCGACGCGGTGGGTATTGATGATCTCAAGGGTCATGATGCTTCCATCTGGAACATGGTCCACGTAGTCGCGGCACTATATAGTGGCCGCCCATGCATAGGTACCGGTCCATTGCGCGTTGTCTGGTGGGTTGCGCAACAGCACTTGTTGTCTCAGCCTGCAGTCTGCCGTCCTCGCGCGACAATGTAGATGCCGCCGCGCAGCTGGTCGCTACCCAGACGCGAGCCGCACTCGAATGGCGCCGGGATCCCGCAGCAGATCAGGCAGCACGCAATCGCGCAGAGGCTCTGCTCGAAGGCGGGCTCACGCTGGACGAAGCCATCGGCGTCGCATTCCTTGCCAGCCCCGAGCTGCAGCTGGCGCTCGAACAGCTGGAAATCTCGCGCGCGCAACTGGTCGCGGCCGTCACGCCGCCGAACCCGGTGGCCATAGTCGGCACGCGCAAGCCGGGCGGCGAACTCGCGGCCTTCTATCCGGATCGCAGCGTCAGCATCGGGGTGCTGCAGAATGTGCTGGCGCTGCTCAATATTCCCGATCGTTCGGCCATTGCACGCCATGATTTGCAGCGTGTGCGTTTCGAGACGGCCCAGCATGCCACTGCCCATGCCGCGCAGGTGGCGCAGGCCTGGCTGGAATACAGCGCCGCGATGCAGATCACGTCGCTGCGCCAGCGCAGCGTCGCTGCGGCGAAAGCGGCGTTCGATACGGTGGTGGTGCGCGCCGCCAATGGCTCGGTCACCGGGCTGCAGGTTGCGGTGGAGCGCAATTCTGTTTTCGCGGTCGAAAGCTCGGCCATCCGCTCGGAACTGGATGTGGCCACGGCGCGTGCCCGGCTCGGTGGTCTGCTGGGCGTGACGGGCTGGCGTGATGATTGGCGCATCGACGCCGTACTGCCGCCACTGCCGGCCAGCGATCCGGATCTGGGTGCGCTCGAGGCCCAGGCCATGGAGCAGAGGCTCGATCTGCGGGCCGCCACCAAGACCGTGGATGCGCGGCTGCGAGTGCTCGCGATGCAGCGGCGTTTCCGCTGGCTGAACCAGCTGGAGGCCGGCGTGTTCCGCGACCGCGCCATCGGCGGCACGGATTTCACCGGCCCCAATGCCGTGGTGGAGCTGCCGTTGTTCGATCAGCGGCAGGCCGCGATGCTGGGTGCGGACTCCGAGCTGCGCTCCGGCCTGCGCGGCCTGGAGGCGGCGCAGATGACAGCGCGCAACGAGATCCGCCTGCATGCGGCCGAGATGCTCACCACGCGACGGCTGCTGCAACAGTTCGAGCGGGACATCAGACCCAACCAGCAGCAGATCGCGGCGGGTCTGGGCAGCGCGGAACCGGGAGATCCCGAGCGGTTGCGGTTGCGGATGTCGATGCTGTCCGCGGAAGAGGACTACACCGGATTGCTGCGTGACTACTGGCGCGCTCGCTCTGCGCTTGCACTGGCCGCGGGCGACTGGGCCGCACTTCGCGGTCTGTAATGGTGCAGGCGGGGTGCCGGACGCCCCAAAATGGCACTTTACCATTCGTTATTTTGCGTTGCTTTTGGGCAACATAACGGCCACCTTCACTCAAATGTCAGCTGAACCGAGACTGAATTACCCCAGATTCGAAAATATTGCCCAGCCTGCATTTGTCTTGGCAACTATTAAAAACATAGGTAAATCAATTATTTGAAGGGCACTAAAATCTCAGGATTGATTTTCAATGGTGATCACCCGTGTTTTGGAGGCCTGTTGGCTTTTACACAGTAGGGTGTTGCTGGTACGCTGCTTGCTACGCAAGGGCGTAGGGTGCTTACAACAAGCGCCACATTTTTTGTCTAACTGAGGAGTGCTTTTGATGATCAAGTCTCGAATTGCTGTTGCCGGGGCCCTGCTCGCCGTGGCCGGCGCTGCGAATGCCGGGTTCACGGTCACCCCGACCGTAGTGTCGGACTATGACTTCCGCGGAATCAGCCAGACGGCAGAAGATCCCGCCTTTCAGCTGGGCGCAACGTACACCGCTGAGAGCGGTCTTTATGTCGGTATGTGGGGCAGCAACGTGGATTTCGGCAGTAGCAAGCCGGACATTGAGCTGGACTACATTCTTGGCTTCGCTGGCGGTGACGCTGCGGAATCCTTCGGCTTCGACATCGGCGCCGTTTACTACACCTACCCAAGCGCTGGCAGCCTGAACTTCTGGGAAGTCTACGGCGGCATCAGCAAAGGCCCATTCTCGGGCAAGCTGTGGTACTCACCCGACTTCGGTGGTGACTACACGTCGGGCAACACCCCGGCTGAGTACCTGGAAGGCAATGCCACATTCCCGTTGCCGAACGATTTCTCGTTCGTTGCGCACGCGGGTTACAGCTTTGGTGACTACTGGGACAACATTGAATACTTCGACTGGTCGGTGGGCGTTGCCCGCTCGTTCGGCCCGCTCGCAGTGTCACTGAAGTATGTCGACGGTTCGGACCTGCCAGACGGTGGCAACAAGGTCTTCTCGACCGATTCGAAGGTGCTGCTTACGCTGTCGACGACGCTGCCTTGGGCTTCTGAGTAAGAAGTCGCCAGGATCGTCTTCCGCTGCAGCAATGTGGTGGAAAGTAAAAGGCCCGGTGCGCAAGCACCGGGCCTTTTTTCATGGACGCAGACTTCCCGCGCTAGCTGGACTTGATGACCTTGCCCAGCGTCTCGATCAGCTGATCGATCTGCGGCTTCTCGATGACCAGCGGCGGCGACATGGCCGTGATGTCACCGGCTGCGCGTACCAGGATGCCGGCGTCGAAGGCCTTCAGGAAGGTCTCGAATCCGCGCTTGCCCGGCGAACCGGCAATCGGTTCATATTCGATCGCGGCCACCAGGCCGTAGGTGCGGATATCCGTGATGCCTGGCAGGCCCTTGAGGCTGTGCACGGCATCGGCCCAGTACGGCGCGATCGCTTTGGCCTTGTCGAACAATCCTTCCCGCTCGTAGATATCGAGCGTGGCAATGCCGGCGGCGCAGGCGGTCGGGTGGCTGCTGTAGGTATAGCCGTGGAACAGCTCCACCGCGGCTTCCGGTCCCACCATGAAGGCGTCGTAGATTTCCTTCTTCACCAGCACCGCGCCCATCGGCACCGAGCCATTGGTCAGGCCCTTGGCGCAGGTGATGATGTCCGGCGTCACGCCGAATTCCTGCGCACCGAAGGCCGAGCCGGTGCGGCCGAACCCCGTGATGACCTCGTCGAATATGAGCAGGATGCCATGCTTGGTGCACAGCTCTCGCAGCTTCTGCAGATAGCCTTTCGGCGGAATCAGCACGCCGGTCGAACCGGCGATGGGCTCGACGATAACGGCCGCAATGCTCGAAGCATCATGCAGCGCCACCAGGCGCTCCAGCTCGTTGGCGAGTTCGGCGCCATGTTCAGGCTGGCCCTTGGTGAAGGCGTTCTTCGCAGGCAGGTGCGTATGGGGCAGGTGATCCACACCGGGCACCATTACCGCGCCCCAGGCCTTGCGGTTCGGCACCATGCCGCCCAGCGAAGTGCCGCCGATGTTCACACCGTGATAGCCGCGCTCGCGGCCGATCAGTCGCGTGCGGGTGGCTTCACCTTTCAGGCGCTGGTACTGCAGGGCGATCTTCAGCGCGGTATCGACGGCTTCCGAACCGGAATTCACGAAAAACACGTGGTCCAGACCCGTCGGGGCAATTGCACTAACCTTGTTCGCAAGGTCGAAGGCCTGCGGATGGCCCATGTTGAAGGGCGGCGCGAAATCCATCTGCTCCAGTGACGCCGCGACGGCCTGCGCGATTTCCTTGCGGCCATGGCCGGCATTCACGCACCACAGGCCGGCAACGCCATCCAGGATCTGGCGACCATCGGCGGTCCAGTAGTGCACGCCCTTGGCGTGGGAAAGGATGCGCGGCTTGGCCTTGAAATGCCGGTTGGCGGTAAAAGGCATCCAGTGCGCTTCGAGCTCCTCGCGGGTGAGGGCGCGAGGGGCGAAATCTTCGGGGCGGGCGTTCATGAGGACTCCTGGCAGGATCAGGTCGCGATGATAAGAAAAGTTGACACCAAGGGCGATACATACCCAAATAACGAGGGTTTGTCGATAATCTTAAACACCATGAACATAGACGTCGGCGCGCGCCTGCGCGCAATCCGCCTCATGCATGCCCTGTCGCAGCGGGAGCTGGCCCGCCGGGCGGGGGTTACCAACGGGCTGATCTCGCTGGTGGAAATGAACCGGGTGAGCCCATCGGTGAGTTCCCTGAAGAAGCTGCTGGATGGCATTCCCATGTCGCTGGCCGAGTTCTTCACCGGCGACTTCAACCAGCGTACACCCGTTTTCTACACGGCGGACGAGCTGCTGGAGATCGGCAACGAAACAGTGTCCTTGCGGCTGGTGGCGGCCACCCGGCCTGGCCGGCAGATGACGCTGCTGCATGAACGCTACGAAGCAGGCGCGGCAACGGGTGACGAAATGCTAACTCACAAAGGTGAAGAGGGTGGAGTGGTGGTGCGCGGCCGGGTTGAACTGACAGTGGGTACGGAGACGCGCGTACTCGGGCCCGGTGAGGCGTATTACTTTGCCAGCAATCTGCCGCATCGCTTCCGCAATCCCGGGCGCGAAGTCTGCGAGATCGTCAGCTGCAGCACTCCACCTACGTTCTAGCAGCGTGGGCAAACCAGTCGTGCCAACATCGGGGAATGGATGAAGTTCATGCGCGAGCGCATGCCCGCGCCATGAACCACCTGCGCACTCATGGAGAAGCAATGAAACGGATGATGCTGATTGGTCTCGTCTGCGCGTTTGCGCCAGGCGTGCAGGGCCAGGGTGCTGCTGATGCGGAAATCGATGCGCTGACAGCCCGCGTCGAGAAACTGGAAGGCACGCGTGCCGTCAAGAAGCTGCAGCGCGCCTTCGGCTATTACGTCGACCGCGGCCTGTGGGGCGAGGTGGCCGATCTGTTCGCGGACGATGGCACCATCGAGATTGGCATCGATGGCCTTTATGCCGGCAAGGCGCGTATCCGTGAGTACCTCAGCCGCCTGCATGGTGGTCATGAGGGTCTGATCTACGGACAGCTCAACGAATGGATCACGCTGCAGCCGGCGGTGTTCGTGGCGCGCGATGGTCGCAGTGCCACGGCGCGCTGGCGCGATCAGGGCATGCTCGGGCAATACAAGAAGCACGCCGAATGGCGCGACGGCATCTACGAGAACAGCTACGTGAACGAAGGCGGCGTCTGGAAGATCAAGTCCCTGCACCTTTACGTCAATTTCGTTGCGCCCTACGAGAAGGGTTGGGCGCGTCTGAAGCCGGGTGAGGGACTGGTGCAGAGCGTTGCTGTGACGGCATTTCCGCCGGACCGCGCATCCACTGCCAGCTACCGGCCGTTTCCCGAGGCCCAGGTGCCACCGTTCCATGCGCCCAATCCGGTTACCGGCAAGCCGGTGCGGGGGGGCAAATGATGCGCGCGGGAAGCACGCTGCCGCAGCTATGCGGTGTGGCGCTGTTGCTGCTGTCGGCCATTCTTGTTCCGGCACCGCTGCAGGCGCAGGCGACTGCCGAGTCGCGCGTTGCTGCGTACCGCGAGCGCGTGGCACGCCTCGAAGACCATGACGCGGTGGAGAATCTGCAGGCGACCTTCGGCTACTACTTCGACAAGGGATTGTGGGACGACACCGCCGACCTGTTCACGCGCATTGGCAGTTTTGAATACGGGCAGAGCGGCGTCTACATCGGTCAGGAAAGGATCCGTCGCGCCTTGCTGTTGTTCGGGCCGCAGGGGTTGGGGCAGGGTTACCTGAACAACCACATGCAGCTGCAGGCCATCATCACCGTGGCGCCGGATGGCAAGACGGCCACGGGCCGCTGGCAGGGACCGGTGCAATTGTCCGAACCGGGTGCGAACGGCATCTGGGGAGTGGGCATCTACGAGAACCAGTACGTGAAGGAAGGCGGTGTATGGAAAATTGCGACACTGCATTTCTATCCGACCGCGTTCACCGATTACGATCGGGGCTGGGCGCGATCGCTGCTGCCGATGAAGGGCCAGAGCGCCTTGTTCCCGCCCGACAGGCCGCCCACGGTTGTGTATCGCACGCTGCCGGGCAATTACATTCCGCCATTCAGTTTCAGACACCCGGTAACCGGCGCGCCGCTGACCAATCTGCCGCAGGCCGCCGACAGCGTGACGGGGCAGATCCGATGAACACCACAATGTCTGGCAAGGTTCGTAGCGCATTTGCCGTGGCGCTGCTTGCAGTTGCTGCGCCTGTCTTCGCGCAATCCGCAGCCGACCGCCTCGACGCGCTGAATGCGCGCATCACGCGTCTGGAAGACATGAACCTGATCGAACGGCTGCAGCGCACGTATGGCTATTTCGTCGACAAGAGTCAGTGGACGCAGCTTTCGGAGCTGTTCTCGGAAGATGCGACGCTGGAAATCGGCGGCAAGGGCATCTTCACCGGCAAGCGCCGGGTGCTGGAATACATGCAGACGGCATTCGGTGCCGACGGCGCGAAGGAAAACTCGCTGGCCAATCACATGCAGTTCCAGTCGATCCCGGACATCTCCGCGGACGGAAAGACGGGCTGGGTGCGTTCGCGCGCCTATGTGATGAGCACCGGTGGCTGGGGTCTGCCGCTGTACGAAAACGCGTACCGGAAGGAAAACGGCGTCTGGAAGATCAGTCGCCTCACTGGTCCGTTCACGATGTATTCGAGCTGGGATGGCTGGGGCAAGAACGCGCTGAACAATACCTGGCCGGATAAATTCGATCCGCCGCCCGATCTGCCGCCGTCGACGGTGTACCTGACTTATCCCGCGTATTACATCGTGCCGTTCCACTATCCGAATCCCGTGACCGGCAAGGTGTTTGCGGTCGAAAAGGGAGATGCCGGGGCCTATGCGGCCCCGCCGGGCACCAGGGCGCAGATCGATTCACTCAAGGTGGGGCGGCTTGCCGACGGCACACAGGCAATCGCCGAACCGCCGCGCAGATAGCGGCGCGTCAGTTTGACGGTAGTTCCGTCGTAGGCCGTGTGATTCGAGAGCAGGATGTCCGCGCCTGCTGCGCGCCACGTCGACGCCCGCAAGCTCGGCGGGCACTTCGCCGCTGCCTGGCGCTGCGCGCAGCGCGGCGATGGGATCGGCGCAGAGGCGTCCGAATATGAAGCCATGGTCTGAGCCGGCGGCGCGACGCGCCGCTTCCAGATTACGCCCGGCGGAGACCGCGGCAGATTCTTCTGCGGATACGCCCAGCATCGTCCAGGCAGCGAGGACCAGCGACCGTGCCAGTGCGCGAGCTTTCACGCTCGATCCGCCTGTGTTGCCCAGAGCCCGGCCAGCGCCTCCGGTCGCGGTCGGGTGGAACGCGCGCCGTCCTGACCGGCAAAGCGCGCCAGCACCGGCCCGCTCCAGTCGCGGATGACCCGCCGTTTGAACAGCCAGCGGCCATCTTCGCGCGCCAGTTCATCCTCGTAATGACCCATCACATGCAGGGCATGCGGCCCGTCGCCACGGCGCATGGCAACGCCCACATAGCTCCTGGCATCGGCGCCTGCAGCGGTGGGTGTGACGATCACATTGCTGACAAGATGCTGGCGCCCCGCAGATTCCGGTCGCTCACGGAAGTACTCGATGAAGCGTCGCAGCGCCGCCGCACCGCGCCATCGACCGGTGCTCTCGAATACATCCCACACCAGTTCGCCCTCGGTGCAGAAGCAATTCACGAACGCGTCGGTATCGCCGGTATCCAGACTCCAGGCATAGCGCGCGGTGAGTTCGTGGATGTCGAGACGATCGCTGCTGCTGAAATGGTCTGTCATGGGCCCTTCAGGAATCGGGTTCAGGTAACCGCGTAATAGTCGAACACTGACTGCGCGCCGCGGCGCTCTCCCTTACCGACAAAGACCGTGCGGGCCAACCACTCGTGCGGACCGGCCGGCACTTCAAAACGCGGGGTGACCCGGCAATAGGTTTCATGCGCAGCGACCGCCGCGCCGGCTTCGATGCGCGCCTGCACATCCGGCGCCGCGTAGGCGAGGCCACGATTGTGAATGTAGATGGGAGTGCCATCGGCGGCTTCCAGCAGATAGTGCGCTTCGAAGTCGACCAGCCCGCTGTGCCAGAGTCGCGGCCAGTCACCACCGGATTGCGGCAGCACGCGACCGTTCAGACGTGGGCCTTCGATGCTGCCGCCCTGCACAGCGACAAAGCCACGACGTCCGGACTGGAATGCCGGCTCGAAGCGCAGGCGAGGTCCCGCATCGAATTCCAGCACGATGCGAAACGCAAAACTCAACGCGGGGGGACTCATGTCGTCGTGCGCAGGGTGTGTAGGCATCACTGTATTCTCCGCTGCCTTGCTGTGACGCCCAGCAGCAGGGCGGCCAGCAACAGAAACGTCGCCAGTATCATGATCGCCAGCGTGTGCGTCCCGCTGCGCTCCATCAGCCAGCCCATCATTGTGGGTCCCACTACGCCCCCTGCAGTTCCGGCCATGCTGAGCGCCGCGATGACGCCAATGGGCACCTGGCCACCGCCGATGCCAAGTGAGGCCGGCACCGTCCAGAACACGCCTTGCGAGGCGCCGATGCCGAATCCGGCGATGACCAGCATGACCAGTACCGCGGGCCCCACTGGCATCGCATCGGCGGCAAACAACGCCGCGCCGGCCAGCAGCGCACCGGCGGCGGTGTGCCAGAGCCGTTCGCCGCGACGGTCGGAGTGCCGTGCATTGAGGAAGAGGCCCGACACGAGTCCAGCCTGAGGCAGCGCACTGAGTGTGCCAATCAGCCACTCACTGTCGGCAATGGCCAGCTGCCTTACAATCTGCGGCAACCAGTAGACCAGTGCGTAGGAGCCGGTCATCACCAGAAACCAGATCGCCGCACATAGCCAGACGCGGCCATCGCGAACGGCCCGGCCGAAGCCGAGGCCCGCTGCCGTGCTGGAAGCTTCGGAAGCGATCTGCGTTTCGAGCAGCTTGCCCGCGACCGGATCGAGCCAGCCTGCCTGCCCGGGCCTGTCGACGAAATAAGTGGCCGCCACAAGGGCGAACAGAAAGTTCGGCAGCGCGGACACCAGGAACATCCAGCGCCATGCATCCAGTCCCAGCGGATTGGACATGCCGAGCAGCCAGCCGCACAGCGGGCCACCGACCACGAGTGAGAAGGGCACCGCCGACAGTGCGATGGCCATCGCGCGGGCGCGCGTGGCGTGCGGTGTCCACTGGCTGATGTACCAGGTCATGCCCGGAGCAAAACCGGCCTCGGCGGCACCCAGTACGAATCGTGCCACGAGGAAATCCTGCGGATCCTGCAGTCGCGACATCATCAGGCCTGCGATGCCCCACACTGTCATCGATAGCAGCAACCAGAGGCGAATGCCCAGGCGCCGCAGCAGCAGCGCGTGTGGATACTGGAACAGCAGGTAGGCGATGAAGAAGGTGCTGACGCCCACCCCGAAGGTGGTCGGCGACAGGCCGATATCGCGCGACATCTGCTGGGCCGCGAAGCTCACATTCATCCGGTCGATCGAATTGACGAACGTGAGCACCGCAATGGGCAGTAGCAGCCGCCACACCGTCCTGCGATACACGGTGTCTGGCAAGGTTTCCACTGTTTCGTTGCCTTGCCGGATCTTCAGAAGGTTGAACGCGTGGCGCCGCCATCCACGACGATGCTCTGTCCGGTGATGTAGCCGGCGTGCTCGCTGCACAGCAGCGTCACGATCGCACCGATGTCCGCAGGGTCGCCAAAGCGTTGCGCGGGAATCTGGTAGGCCTCCACGAATTTCGCGACTTCGATGTCATAAGTCGTGCCGTTGCGCGCGGCCGTGGCAGTGAACTGATCGTGCACCGCTGCGGTGTGGAACATGCCCGGCAGCACATTGTTCAGCGTCACATTGTCCGCGGCCACGCGGCGTGAAACGGCGCCGGTGTAGTTGACCAGCGCGGCCCGGGGTGCGCCGCTGAGCAGACGCAGCTCCAGTGGATATTTCGCCGCGATGGTCGCGATGTTGACGATGCGGCCCCAGCGTCGCTGCACCATGCCCGGCAGCACCGCCTCGATGAATTGCACCGGACTCATGAGGCCCGTTTCGAGGCTGGCCTGCCATTGCACCATGGTGATCGCACGGTGATCGGGCGTCATCGGTGGGGGCGAGCAGGTAGCGACCAGGATGTCGGGGCTCGGGCAGGCCTCAAGGATCAAGCGCCGACCCTCCGCTGTGCTGTGGTCAGCGGCCACTGCCAGGACCTGCACGCCAAATCGTTGCCGCAGATCCTGGGCCGTTGCTTCGAGCCGGTCGATTCCGCGGGCCGAGAGCACCAGGTCCACGCCTTCGGCGGCCAGCGATTCCGCTGCGGCGCGTCCCATGCCAGCGCTCGCGCCATTCACCAGGGCGCATCGCCCGTTGATGCCGGTCTTCATTCCTGCCCCCACATTCTTCGGTGTGCGTACAGGATCATAGCGTCGTCACCCGCATTCCGGGGCACTATGCTTGCCTCGCGGACCGTTCGAACAGGGAGAGTTGAAGATGAACCGCAGAATTGCGTTGCTGGGTTTTACTGTCTTGCTGCTGGCTGGCGCAGTCCATGCGCAGCAGGCAGTGGATTACAGCAAGGTCGAAATCAAGACCACGCGCCACTCGGACAATTTCTTCACGCTCGAAGGGCAGGGCGGCACGATCAGCGTGCTGACCGGGCCGGATGGCGTGCTTATGGTCGACGGCCAGTTCGCACCGCTGACCGAGAAGATCGTGGCCGCGATCAGGAAGGTCTCGGACCAGCCGATCCGTTACCTGATCGACACGCATGTGCATGGCGACCACACGGGTGGCAACGAGAATTTCGCGAAGCTCGGCGCGCTGGTTTTCAGTCGCGACCAGCTGCGCCTGCGACTGGCAAATCCGGCGCCGGGCCCGAACGGTCAGGTGCCACCATCACCGCCTGCAAAGGCTCTGCCAGTCATCACCTACGACGGGCCAGTCACGATTCACGTCAACGGCGAGGACGTGCAGCTCATTCCGATCCGCGCCGCGCATACCGATGGCGATACGCTGATCCGCTTCCCGAAACAGGATGCGCTGGCGGTGGGCGATTATTTCCGCGCCCTGGGCTATCCGCGTGTCGATCTGGGCAACGGCGGCACCCTCGATGGTCTGCTTGCGGGGTTGGGTCAGACCATCGGCATGGCGGGACCAAAGACCAAAATCATTCCGGGCCACGGCGCCATCGTTGACCGCAATGCGGTGATTGCCCAGCGCGATCTGGTGCTCTCCATGCGCGACCGTATGCGACCGCTGGTGGCGCAGGGCATGACGGTGGAACAGGTGCTGGCCGCAAAACTGACGGCTGACACCGATGCGTCGGTTCCGCAGGGACCACAGACAGCGGAGCAATTCATCCGCTGGCTGTATTCGGAGCTGAAGAAGCCGCAGTAGCTCGAGAGCTCGGGGTCGCGCGCCCAAGGGCGCGCCCCCATAGCCCGCCACAAAAGCCC